>DATHPF010000249.1:0-6608 GCA_035484155.1 Streptosporangiaceae bacterium | reverse complement strand
GGGTATCCCGTCGAGCGGCGTGTGGGTCTTGATGAACCGGCGGTGCGTCTGGGCTTCCAGGTCCGCGAACACGTCTGTGCGGGCGCGAGTCACCATGTCGATCCACGGCGAGAGCGTGTCCAGCGGGAGCGGGAGCTCCGGCTCCTGCAGTATGAGCAGGGCGCAAATCATCTGCGTCCACGTCGTCCCGCACTTTGGCGGGGTGCTGATGATGATGTCGCCGGGGCGAAGCTCGAAGCCGTCCCAGCGGTTGCTGTCGTACATAGTCGCCTCGTAGCGGCGCACAGCCGTCATCCTTGCAGCGGATCCGATCCCGTGAGGCCCAGATGACTCACCGCACGACATCCTGCCGAGGGCTCACTGCACCATCGGCCCGACTGCATGTCTATGCAGCACCCACCTCGGGGTGAACGTCCGGTCATACCGCCGACGGCTCGGCCTGGCGCGCTGGTTAGCCAGTCTGCGGTCACGACGATGCTCGTGGTTGCGGCGGGTGCATTTGTCGTTCTCAAAGGTGCCGCGAGACCTGCTGCCTGATCAGCGGGAGGGCAGCGGCGTCCAGCGCAGGGCTCGCGTTCTGAGCGAGCATGAGCGCCTGCTGGGAGAACCAGGCCCCAGCGGCAGGGTCGGTGAAGACCGAGCCGTTCTGGAGACTCCACAGCGGGTCGAATGTCTGGAAAGCAGCGCTGGCGCTGCTCGGCCAGCCAGGGATGGCCGGTGTATAGGCGGCGTCATCCCAGCTGCGCACGCCGCCCGCGGCGTCACACTGACCGTCCGACTGACCCGGAGTCTTGATCCACAGGTAGGCGTCGAGCAGTGGCGGGTTGCCGGGCAGGTAGGTGTCCAGCGAGCTCAGCGTCACACCAGTGGCCGCGGTCGACGTGATCCCCAGACCCTCGCCTGTCGGGTTGCACCAGCCGCCGGCCACGAGGGTGTTGATGACACTGCTTGGCTGGTCGTCGGGCGCAGCAGCATAGGCCTGCATACTGTTGGGACCGAGGCCGTTGCGGCTGGTGTCGACGATGAAGTGGGTGGTCGGCACCGTGCTGCCCAGGGCGCTGGCGTAGCTGGCGTCGATGCCGGACGTATTGAGGTCCGGGGTGCTGGTGGTCTCACTCCAGACACCGAACGGGCTCAGCGCCACGCCGTTGTAGGCGCCGACAAGTGAGGCGATGTCGGTTCCCGGCGCGCCACCGTTCCAGTACTGACTGGCGCAGCCGCCGGGCGGCGACGTCGGAGGATAGGCCGGGCCGGCGAAGGCACCGGTCGGAGTGGACGTGCCCACGAAGGTAGCCGCGGCGGCCATCGCGTCAGCCGGCGTCTGGGCCTCGTTCACGGTCGCGTAGGCGATGCACGAGGACACCCAGGTGCCGAAGAAGTCGCTGTTGGTGTCGTACTGATAGTTGGAGACGTTGAGGAAAAAGCCCTGCGTGTCCTCGACGTCCGCCGCGACCAGCGTCTCGGCCATGCCGCCGACATTCTGCCAGTCGCTGTTCCCCGCATCGAGGTAGAGGCTGATGCTGGGGTCGCTCTCGAGCGTTGCCACCGCATAGCGGATGTCGTCGATCCGCGTGGTGTTGGTGATATCCGGGAACTCGGCCGCGTACGCGGAGCCGCAGTATCCGGGAAGGTCGGCCAGAGCGTCCGGCTCTTCGAGCACCACGGCCTTGGCGTCACCCAGAGCGTTGCTGATGGAGTCGATCCAGGCATCGTAGGCGGCGTCGGACGGCGCCCCGCCGGCCGAGTACTGGGAGCAGTCACGGCCGGGAATGTTGTAGGCGACAAAAATCGGTACCGCGTTCTGAAGGCTGGCCGCAAACAGGGTCTGCCTGACCTGCTGCGCCACGTCGGAGTCAGCCTGCTCCCAGCCGAGGTTGCCCGGCTCGGCTGCCTGCGCCGGGGTCTCGCCGTCGAGCCAGACCGCGGAGGGCACCGCCTCCATGGCGGCGATGAGGCCCGCGTTCTTCAACTGGCCGCGCTCGATCAGCTGAAGGATCTGCCGGACCGAGCCCTGAGCTGGCGGGGGGACATAGAAGCGCGTGTCGGGGGAGAGACGATGTCCGCCTACCGTTGATGCCGCTACTGAGGGGATCGCCGTCCCCAACACGCCGACAGCAGCCGCCATGGACGTCGCGAGCGTGATGGCCTGCATGACCCGGCGCTTCATCTGTGCCTCCTCGGACCGCTCAAGCCGACCGCCCAGCGCGGCACGGCGTCCGAGCCGTGGAGTAATCGCCTACATAACCACCTCTACCATCAAGTTCGGGCATGTCAACAATGCACGGACATTCTCGTCCGGGCCGACGCGGTGCGCAGCTCCCGGCGAGCTATGGCCCTCCGGGACAAGATGGCCTTACGCAGCGATCCAGTGGCGAACGCTGAACGACTGCTGCCTTTGGTCTCGTCGCGGTCGTACGGCATGGAAGCACCTGGGCACGAGGTCGGCCTTCTGGTGAGCCTGGCGCGCAGATCGCCCAACTCGGGCGCGCCCGTTTCGAAAGCTGGCGGCGACCGGCAGCCATGCAGAACGGCGGTTATTAGGCATCGGGCAGCGCGGGGGTCGGGTGGTCATCTCGGAGCGGATGCACCGCTACGGCAACGCGTCGTCCCGCTAACTCTGTTGCCCGGTGTCGACGGCAGCATCTATTAGGCCGCTAGTCGTGCGTGGTGCTTAGCATGTGATGACGACGGCTCGGTTATCTGCTGCTGCGGGAAGGCGGGCGCGACTCAGCGGGGCTGGCGCGCCGCCGACCGGGGGAGTATGCCAGGCCTGGGCCTTGCCGGCGAAGCGTCGGTCCGGCTGCTGGAGCTGTGCTGCACCCGCGGTTACGGTGGTGGTTGTGCGAGGTGTGCCGTGGTGGGGCGTGGTCTCCTCGGCCGCGGCTCCGGCGCTGATGGTCGCCGGGTGGACGGTTGCCGCCGGGCTGCAGCCACGTTCCTTCGACCCGGTCACCCAGCCCGTCAGCGCGCTGGCCGCGCCGGGTGCCGCCTACCCGTGGGTGATGACGCTGACGTTCGTGGTGGTTGCCGCCTGTGATGTCGTCACCGGGCTTGCGCTGCGGCCGGCCAGAGCGCCGGGACGGCTGATCCTGATAGCCGCAGCTGTGGCGGGCTTCCTGGTCGCGGTGAGCCCGGAGCAGCCCGGAACCAGCTTCCCGCTGCCGCACATGATCTGGGCAGCCGCCGGGTGCGCAGCGCTGGTGGCCTGGCCGGCCGGGGCATGGCGCCGCGGGCCGTCGGTACCGTGGGGCCTGCGGCCCGCGGTATCAGCGGCTGCCGTGACGGTGCTGCTAGCCCTGCTGGCCTGGTTCGGCGCGGAGCTGATCACCAGCGGCGGGCAGGCCGGCCTGGCCGAGCGTGTGTTCGGCGCCGCACAGGCGCTGTGGCCGCTGGCGGTGGTTGTGTCCTGCCGCCGTGCTGCCAGGACGGGCACCAGGCACGGTCCGATGCCCGGCCTGAATCGGTCAGGTACACGCTCGGCCGTCGACGCATAAAGACCGGCTCGGTGCGCGCTCAGCTCCGCATTTCCCGCCAGGGGATCGTCACTGGCTGCCTGGCCGAACCGACTTGCATGATTATTCATGACCACGCGTCACCGGAAACGCACTCTTTTGGCGCGCTGCGCGAGAGTTCGAGTTTGACTGGTTTGCCTTGTCGCTCACGCGCGGTCACAGGTGGTGCGGACGCGGTCGAACTTTCTGAGCGTGCGGTTCACATGAGGGTCGAAAAGCGCGGGACTGGCGTGCTCGATCTGGTCTCTGGCCCACCAGCGTGCGTCACGGAACTCGCCGCGATCGGGACTCAGGGCTGGTTCATGTCGCAGGACAAGACGAACCACAAGCTGACGTCGGTATGCCGGCTGGCCCTCGGGGCGGTCTGGGTGACGGTCACGAACACGGGGTTCTCACCGGTGACTGGAGAGAACAATGCCTCGATGCCCAGCTCCTCCCGGGTTTCCCGGCGCACGGGAGCGGCGGGGCGCTCCGCAGGCTCGACGTGCCCGCCAGTAGGCAGCCACAGCCCGGCTCTGCGATGGTCGACCAGCAGCACATCTCCGCGGTCATGATCGATCAGCAGGAAGTACGACACCAGATGAGGCGACGGCGTGCGCGGCTTGATCCGGCGGACGATGTCGCTGGTACTGTCCAGCCAGGTAAGCGCCTGACGGCGATGCTCGTCCTCCACCGTGTCCAACGGCGCCACTTGAGCGACGAGCCTGCGGATCTCCTCGTGAAGCAAGATTCCGGTCATCCTTGCGGCTGAATCCGAAGCCATGAGCCCAGCTTGCCGGTCGGCGCTGACACCGCTCGCTCTATGCCGCGCCTGGCGCATTCGGACGCCACGTAACTTCGGCGTCGGCACGTGGGCCCGGCAGATGACACGGCTGTTGGTCAGCTACGCGCGGGTCCGGTCCGCAGGCGGCGTGCCGAGTGCCTTCCACCAGTATTCACCCAGGCTGTCGATCCACATCAGGCGGGACCGTCGACCGCCGTCCCACTTCAGGCTCAGGTAGCCGAAGTTGAGGCCTGGTCCTTTGTGGTCGAAGACGTCCCAGAAGTCCCCGGTCGCCGCCACGAAGTGACCGGACTGCGCGCAGTCCGGCTGGCAGTTGTCGATGAAGAGCCTGCCGGTGGCCCATGCGCTGTGCCTGTTGTAGTGCCCATAGCGGAGGTCCTTGATGAAGTAGTAACTGCCGAAGACGATTGTCCGCGGACGTACCTTCCATGACTGGTGCCAGTTGCCGGACCAGCCGTCAGACTGGATCTTGGGCAGTGCCGAAGCGTCGGCGGTCCCGCTCGCGATCAGTCCCGCGCCCAGCAGCGACACCACCGTCGACGTCACAGCCAAGAAACGCCTCACCCCGCACCTCCGGTTGCTTTGCACCAACCATCGGCGCATGAGCCGCCTTCGTTACCTGAGCCTGGCCAGCGCAACGAGGCAACCCCGTGCAGGTGGCTGCCGGCGCTGCTCGCGGTGCCGCCTGGTTCGAAGGCAGCGACCCGTCTATCTGCCTCCGTGCACGACCTCGCTGAGGAGGCGCCTGAGCGCGCTCCACGGAGGTGAGCGAGAACGTCCGCTGAATGCTCCCGCGTGCGACTCCTGCACATCTCGTCCTCGTCGACGGCCAGCAGATGCGCCGGAATCCGGCCCTATCCGCACGGCCCGGGAGCGAACAAGCGATGGAATCGATCGCGGCGGCTGGCGGCCACGACCAGCAACTCCTTCGGCAAGTCACCGGACGAACTCCGCCGGGTACTCGACGACCGCGCGGCCATTGAGCCGCGCCTGCGCCGTATAGCCGACCACGCGGTGGTCACCACCGCGCCGCTGCATGAGGTGGTGACAGCCATCCTGCGCCTAGTGCTGCCTGACGATGCGCGGTCACCGGCGCAGACGCACCCCGAACGCGCCCAAAGGCGACGCCTCATCTTGCCGCCGACAGCGGGAGCGCCCCGCGGGGTCACTCCCATTGACCGGGCAATCCGAGTAGCATGACCCGAATTCGGCCGGATCACAGGGAATCTGGTCAATTGCCCGGCGCGGCCTACGGCGCAACCCCCGGGAACATCAACAAGGAGCGGGCGATGACCTACCTGCCTGACACGACCAGCGACATCATCCCGAACACGCCGCAGCCAGACAGGCCGCTGTCGGTCGCCACCGCAGTCAAGCTGATGTACGCAGGCGCCGCCCTTGAAGTCCTTGGCGTCCTTATCAGCATCGCCAGAATGGGCAGCCTGGCCAGCGCGCTGGTCAGCAAAGACGGCTATTCCGGTAGTCAGGCACATAGCATCGCCCGGCACGACACCGTGCTGTTCGCGGCGGGCGGGCTGATCGGCGCCGCCGTCTGGGCCTGGATGGCGCGGTCCAGCGCCGCGGGCCGCAGCTGGGTCCCCGGCCTGGCGGTGGTACTGCTCTGCCTCGACACCGCGGCAGTCGTGCTGATAGCCCGGCCGCACGACGCCGTAAGTATCACCGCGGCCGGTGTGCCCTGGCTCGTTGGGCTCGCGGCCACCATCTGCCTGCGACGCCGCGACGCCACCTGGTTCTTCCATCAAGCCCAGGTCCGCGACGCCGCCAGCGGAGCCCAGACCCGCTACCTGTGAATTGCAGCCAGGCCGTGCCGCACTCTCATGCCGGGACATATTCGTCGGCCGGGCCGCTTCGACGATCTTGCCCGATGACGGCGCCAGCGGGCTTCGGCCGCCTCGATGCCTACTGGCCGCCGCGAGAGGCTGTCCGGGAGTCGAGGTACTCCCGGAGCCGTGTGAACAGGTGGGTGATCGCCCTTGCGTCTTCTCCGGGGTAGGCGAGGTCGTCCCCGCTGACGGGGGATGGCGCAGGCACAGGCCAGCCGGAACCAGCTGCGGCCGGGTCGTCTCGCCACGGCAGCCTGAACGCCTGGTCACGCTCAGGGAACAGCTCATGCAGCAGGAGGCTGGCCCACGAGTAGTTGCGGATCGCGCGGTTCTGGGGCTGGCTGCCTAGCCACCGCTGAAATCCGGGTAGTACGTCGTCGTCCTTGGCGTAGCCGAAGCCCTCGACGAAGCTCCGCACGAGCGCGTACCGGTTACGGCCGACAAACATGCCCAGGCGACGTCCGACCT
>DATHPF010000248.1:0-2118 GCA_035484155.1 Streptosporangiaceae bacterium | reverse complement strand
CCCGCGAGCTGATGTCGAGCTTCCAGAAGACGTGGCGCAGGTGAAAGGCGACGGTGTGCGGGCTCAGGAATACCCGACTGGCCACCTGGCGGTTGCTGAGCCCCTGGGCCACCAGGTCGGCGATGCGCCGCTCGGTGCCGGTCAGGCTGTCCCAGCCGAAGGTCGGCCTGTCCGCGTGGCTCCAATGGCAGAGGCGGGTGCCCGCCGCGCGCATGCTGTGCCGCACCCTCGCCATGCCATCGGCAGCGAGCCGCTCGTAGAGGGTATGAGCCTGACGTAGCAGGGCCACCGCGTTCCGCCGCCAAACAAGCTCAGCTGCAAATGCTTCTCGAGGTCTTGAACGTAGGCATGGACGTCAATTTCCGTATCCATCAGGCCTCATCTCATCCGGCTGTGCTGCGGCCCCATACCGTCAGCTTTAGCCAGGACGGGCCCGGCCGCACCGGCCCACCCGGGCCAACCCGCTGTCCCGGCAGGACAGGGCCGCCAGCCCTGCCGGTCAGGACAGGCGCAGCGCCTGCGAGGTCCGCCACGCCCAAGTGGCAACCTGAAGATTGAACTGGACGTCGGGATGGCCGATATCGTGGCCAGTAACGCACGTCAGCGGCCGTCCGGGAGCCCGGATCGGCCTCATGTGCCAGGAGTCGCGTCAGCCGAGTCCGCTCGGATCTGCATACCCCTAGCCGGACGTGTGATGTGGACCCGCACCGCCCGGCGCACGCTAAGAAGCGACACGAAGGCACGTCCGGGAATGGAGTGGGCTGATGAAATCCGACACGCAGATCAGGGATGACGTCATCAACGAGCTGCAATGGGATCCGCAGATATCTGAGCCGGAAGCCATCGGCGTGGCCGTGGTGGACGGGGCGGTGACCCTGACCGGGCACGTCTCCACCTACGCCGAGAAGCTGGCCGCGGCCCGGGCCGCAGAACGCGTCTACGGAGTCAAGGCCGTGGCCAATGACCTGAAGGTCAGGCTGTCCGGCTCGCCGCGGGATGATTCCGACATCGCCCGGGCGATAGCGCACGTCCTGGAGTGGAACGTGCAGGTCCCCGAGGGGAAGGTGCACGCCCGGGTGGAGAACGGCTGGGTCACACTCGAAGGGGAGGTCGACTACGAGTTCCAGCGGCGCGAAGTCGAGCGGATGGTCCGCAATGTCCGGGGCGTGATCGGCGTGACCAACTCCATTATGGTCAAGCCTGCCGTGACCCCGGAGACGGTCGAGGAGATTATCGAGGGAGCCTTCAAGCGGGAGGCAGAGGTCGACGCGCGTCACGTCAAGGTTGAGGTATCGGATCACACCGTGATGCTCTACGGGCACGTGCACTCCCTGAAGGAGGCCAACGCGGCGACGGCCGCGGCGGCCGCGGCGCCCGGCATCGCTAAGGTGGAGAGCCACCTCGTGGTCTCCCCGTAGGTCGCCGCGACCTACCTGGCTGCATCGGACGCCGCCATGAGCGCCTGCGCCGCCGGCTCCTCCGGCCCGGCCTGACCGCCCGAAGCTCGTTCCTGAGCCGGTCAAGATGGCTGATCAGCTCACCCCGCAGCGGCCACCCGACCGGCTTGGACCTCGGGTCGGATCCCAGCAGGTCGGCGAGCCGGTCCTGCTGATCCTGCGCCGCGGCCAGGTGCCGCTCTAGTTCAGATTCCAGCAGTTCGTGGTCGGATGGATCACGCTCGGTCGCGAGGCGACCATATGCCGTGACCGCGGCCGAAAGTTCGCGAAGTACGGCCGCCAGCCTGCGCCGCGCCTCGGGATCATTCATCGGGTTGTCGTCCCCGGCCAGCCTGGTGCTGTCAGCCAGCGACCGGGCGAGGACGCGGATCGTGGTGGTCTCATGCTCCAGTGTCTCCAGGCTGTCGCGCAGGCTCACCGGGCTGTAGGGCAGCCGCAGGCTGCGGGGATTGAGCCGAAGGCTCTCCTCGGCCTGGCGCAGCGCGTCGTCCACCCGCCGGATCTCGAGGCCGAGGGAACGCGCCTGCGCCAGCCAGTCGCCCGTGGCGACCGGGACATCCCCCTCGATGAGCCCGGCGGCCATCCGGGCCAGCAGGTCGGACATCTTGCGGCAGAGGTCTTTGATGGCCTCCTCGGCCGGCTGCACCTGCGGCGACGTGAA
>DATHPF010000247.1:0-4716 GCA_035484155.1 Streptosporangiaceae bacterium | reverse complement strand
ACAGCGCAGCACGCTGGCAGTGCTGCTGATGTATGCGCGGCAGCCGCCGACGAGGGCGATCTTGATTGATGCGCTGTGGGGCGATGATCCCCCCGGCGATGCGGAGACCGCTCTGCGAGTCCGGATGCGCGATCTGCGTCGTGCCCTCGCTGGCCATGGCCACGATCGCCTGATCACGCACCAGTCCGGTTACCACGCGGTGATTGAGCCAGGCGAGCTCGACGCCGCTACCTTCGGCGCTCTGGCCTCTCATGGCCGCGCTGCCCTCGACAGCGGTAGCGCCAAGGATGCGGCTCACCTGCTCGGACAGGCGTGCAACCTGTGGCGCGATCCGCCGCTGACGGACCTCCCCGATACGCCGGCCATGCAACTAACGGCGAACGCGCTGCTTCAGCAGCGCCGCGACGTACAGGAATGGCTGATCGATGCGAGGCTCGCCCTGGGCCAGGAACATGCTGTGCTCGCGCAGATTCGTACGGCCGTCGAGTCAGACCCGCTTGCTGAGCATCCGTACGTGCAGCTCATGCTCGCGCTCTACCGGTGCGGCCAGAAGTCCGCCGCACTCGCGGCCTTCTCCAGGCTGCGTGACCTGACGACTCGAGAGTTCGGCCAGGAGCCAGGTCCGGAAGCTCAGGCATTGCTCCGGCAGATGCTCGCCGACAGCCCCCAGCTGATGTTGGGGTCGAGACTCCGCACTGGGCCGGGCTACCCGCGGCCCGCATGGACGCCCGTCTGCCCGCACCGCCACCCGACTTCACGCGGCGCGCGGCCGCCATCGAGACTCTCGCCCGGCGGATGCTGGCGGCGAGCCTCGCCGTCACGGTGATCGCTGGTCGGCCCGGCGTCGGCAAGACAGCCCTGGCTGTCAAACCGCGCGCCTGGCCAGTGCGGACCAGCTTTACGCGATGCACGGCGGGTGCTGAGCATCGACCTGAGCGCTAACGCATCGACCTGCGCGCTCACGCGTCGCTAACCAGCTGCTTACAGGGCGGTCCTAGCGTGCACTTCGCTAGATGACACAGCACTAGATGACACAGCACTGGATGACCGAGCATCGGCTGCTCAGCGGAGCGGACGCTGCCAGGAGCCCGAATCCCCCCGGAGTCCCGCATGACCGAACCTGGCCTCGGTGGGCCGCGATGAGACGGCGAGGACGGCTTGTCATGACCGCCGCGTGCCTCGTGCCGACGCTCGCCGGGTGCGCAGGTGCCGCCGCTCACGTGAACCTGCCGACCAAGACGGCCGTGAGGTCCGCGCCAGTCATCTCGCCACCAAAGCTGACTCCGCGACAGCAGGTCGTTGCCGCTCTCGGCGGTTATGTGACGGCACTCGGCCAGGCTGACCAGTCCGGAAGTACGGTCGCCGCGCGCCAGCTCCTGCGGCCGTACCTCGAGGCCAGCCGGATCGCGGGCCTCGTAGAGGCGATGAGCGCGATCTGGGCCAAGGGCGAGAGCTTCTACGGCGAGGACGTCCTGCATGTGTCCAGCGTGACGATCGCTGCCGGGCACGCTTTTGTCCACGACTGCGATGACACCAGCGGCATGGGCCTGATGGACGTTGCGACCGGTCAGATTGTGCCGGGCTCGGCCGGCGTGCCGCGGGACAACGTCGTGACCCGCCTGGACTTAGTCGCGGGTCACTGGCTGGTGCAGTTCCAGCTGATCGAGGACGTGCCATGCACGCCGTGAGGGCGATGGGTCAGCCGCTCCTGAGACTGCTGGCCGCGCTGGCGATCGCCGCAAGCCTCGCGGTGGCCTGCGGTGCGGCGCAGGCCACCGCGAGCAGTGCAGCCCGCGGGCCGAATGGGTGTGACCCATACCTCGACGGCACTGTCATACCGGTGCCGTGCTCGTCTGGATCGGCCCGTGGTGGAAGCGACGGCGCCGGAAGCGACAGTGCCGGAAGCGGCACGGCTGGAAGCGGGGGCGGCGGCGATGGCAGCAGTACGACGAGCAGTTCGTGCCGGACCGTCGACCTCGACAAGGCCGGAGCGCAGAGTCTCGGGCTGGCCTGGCCGCCGCCCACGGGCAAGAGCTGGGGTTTGCTGGACTGCCTGGGCGGCGGGATCGGCCCGCTAGCCGTCCTAGTCAGCAACGCGACCGGCACTCCCGCGGTCACGCCGCAGCAACTGCTGGTTACCGCGCTAGGCGAGCTGCAGGTCCCGTACATCGGGCCGGACACCGCGCCGCCGCGCGGGCACGACGGTCTGGTTGGCCTGGCCGAGTGGTTCTGGGTACCGGCAGCCAGCTGGCACTCCAGGAGCGTGACGGTGAGCGCCGGGGCAGTCTGGGCGACAGTCACGGCTGCTCCCGTCGGCTTGACATTCGAGCCCGGCGGCGGCATCAGCCCGGTCAGCTGTGCCGGGCCAGGGACCGCATACGACCGGCGCGAGCCCTCCGGCGCGCAGCACACCGACTGCGCGTACACCTACCTGGTCCCGTCCACGGGTCAGCCGGGTGACGCCTATCAAGCCTCGGTCACCGTCACCTGGCGAGTCAGCTGGACAGGGTCCGGCGGAGCCGGCGGCACGCTCGATCGCGCACTAGCGGTCCCAGTTGATATCACCGTCCCGGTCGCCCAGGGAGAGGCTTTGGTGACGAGCTCGTGAGCAGCCAGCACTCGGCGGGAATCGGCACAGCGTACTTTCCCGAGCCTGACATTCCCCCGAACGGGACGGGCCATGGCGGCCGGCGCCAGGAGGCCAGCCGGCTCCGGGGTCTGCCGCGCCGGCGCCGGCCCGCCATGATCGCGCTCGCCGTGGCAATGGCGGGCGCCGGGGTGCTGGTGTCCGCAGCCGTCTACCAGCGCGCCGATCATCAGGTCGCCGTCGTCATGGTGACGCAGTCGGTTCCGGCTGGCACACCGATCACGGCAGCCGATCTGGCCAGGACGAACGTCGCCGTCGGTGCTGCCATCCAGGTCATCCCGGCGGCCCAGATCGGCCAGGTCAGCGGCGAGATCGCGGCTGTCGCGCTGCTGCCGTCGACGTTGCTCACGCGATCGGACCTGACATCCTTGCAGCCCCCGGCGCCCGGGCAGGAGCTGGTAACCGCGGCGGCGAAGCCCTACGCGCTGCCGGCCAGCGGACTGATGCCGGGCGATCACGTCCTGGTCGTGGCGACGCCGGGACAGCAAGGCCAGGCCGGGTCGTCTCTCGGCCCGCCGTCGATGACAGCGCCCGTCGCCGCAGTCGTCGAGGCCGTCAGCAGCGTGCCCGATCAAGACGGCTTCGTTGTCGTCGACCTGCTGGTCAGCGATGCCAACGCCGATTCGGTGGCCAGCCAGGTCTCCACGGGCCAGTTCGCGGTCGTCGTGACGAAGCGAGGCTAGCGAGTGGGCGATCTCTATGCGCTGGTGTCGGCCGGTGGCTCGCCGGGCGTGACGACGGCAGCCATGGCGCTGGCGCTCGCCTGGCCGTCATCGGCCATTGTGGCCGAGTGCGATCCGAGCGGCGGCGACATCCTGGCCGGCCTGCTCACCGGCCACGTGCCCGCCAGCCTTGGGCTGATGGAGCACGCCATCGAGGCCGGCCGCGATGGTTATGCCGCCGCCCGCGCTCTCGGTGATCAGCTGATTCCGCTGGATGCCGACGGCACCAGGAAGCTGCTTCCAGGTCTCACCGATCCGCGCCAGGCCGCGGGACTAGCGTCTGCATGGCCCGCAGTGGCTGCGACGCTGGCAGTGCAGCACGCCGACGTCATCGCCGACTGCGGCCGCCTCGACGCCGGTCCTGGTCAGCCGAACGCCATTTTGACGACCGCGCGCACCGTCGCGCTCGTCATGCGTCCGACGATTCGGCAGGTGTGGTCGGCGCTGTCGAGAGTCGAGATTCTCACCCAGCTCGGCGTGAGCTCCCGGCTCGCGCTTCTGCTGACCGGGCCTGGCACGCACTCCGCGCGCGAGGTCGCCCAGGCGCTCGGTATCCCGGTCGCGGCCGCACTGCCCGACGACGCCCGGAGCGCGGCGATGCTCTCCGATGGCGTCGGCGGCGAGCGGAGCCTCAGCTCCGGGTCTCTGCTGCGATCCGCCAGAGCGGCTGGTCAGGCGTTGCGCGGTCATGTCACGGACGCGACGCGGCAGTCAGCGAGGAAAGGTGCGCTGCGATGACTGCTAACTGGCCGCCTGCTGCTCCGGCCCGAGGCCGTCTGGCTGCCCGCGCCTTGCTTCTGCTCCCGGAGCGCCGGTCAGCGTGGCACGCAAGTGACACGGCTGGTTCAAGGCGGCTCAGCCATGGGCATTGTGCTCTCAGGCCAGAGTGACTCGGAAGCTCTGTTCCGCCTGCGCTTGCTCAGGCGGGCGACGCAGCCAGAGTTTGGCCTGATTCAAGCGCCAGCACGCCCTGGTGAGAGCTGGATACAGACAACGGGGAGAACGACATGGCGAAGTTCGCGACCGCACTGCAATCGACTCCTGCCAGCTGGGCACGGATGATCAACAACCCCGACGACCGGAACATCATGGCGGAGGAGATGTGCGAGGCTTTCGGTGGAACCCTTGACAGCATCTACTGGCTGCCGCTGCCGTATCTGTGCAGAGGGAATTGCTGATGTCACGCGTACTGATCACCGGTTCCACCGAGGGCCTGGGGCTGATGGCGGCCAGGCTGCTCGCCGACGACGGCCATCTGGTCACGCTGCATGCGCGCAGCACAGCCCGGGCCGAGGACGCACGCGCTGCCCTGCCCGAGGCCGAATCCGTCATCATCGGCGACCTGTC
>DATHPF010000246.1:0-4594 GCA_035484155.1 Streptosporangiaceae bacterium | reverse complement strand
CGGGAAGGTCATCGGCATGGACACCGCCGCGAGCACCAACGGCACGACTAGCAACCAGCAGAGTGTCGGCTTCGCTATCCCGATCAACAAGGCGCTGGGGATCGCCAGGCAGATCATCGCGGGCCACCAGGGCTCGGGCGTGCAGATCGGCACCAGCGGATTCGTCGGCGTGCTAGTGCCCAGCGGCGCTAACGGCGCCCAGAGCAACGCGACTAGCCCGACTGTCCAGCTCCAGCAGGAGCAGGCCAACCAGCAGCAGTTCGGCCAGCTCAATCCGCCGCCGAGTGGGTGCCTGCAGAACAACGCGAGTCCCGGCGTGCCGTCCACGATTGCACCAGTGGGCTCAGGGACGCTCGTGCTCGGCACACTCTGCCAGACGCCCGCCGCGTCAGCTGGCCTGGTGGCCGGTGACGTCATCACCAGAGTGAACACCGAGACGGTCTCCTCGCCGGCGTCACTGATGAACATCCTCAGTACGGTGCGCGGTGGCTCGACGATCTCGCTCACGTGGGTCACGCCCTCGGACCAGACGCTGACCCAATCGCTTACGCTGGCCGCGGCGCCACCCCAGTAACAACCACTACACCGTGTCTGCGGTCGAGTAAAGGCGGGGGAGCAGAGGCGTCCGGGCGCCGCTGCTCCCCCGACTTAGCTTCCGGAGCCAGTCCTCAGCCAGTCCAGCATCCGCTGCTCGCACTCCTCGATCTGCGCCACCGGCACGTGCTCGTTCCTCGTATGGGCGAGTTGCGGGTCGCCTGGGCCGTAGTTCACGGCAGGTACACCGAGGGCGTCGAACCTGGCCACATCGGTCCAGCCCAGCTTCGCCCGCGGCCGACCGCCGACGGCCGCGACGAACGAGGCCGCCGCAGGCTGGCCGAGGCCGGGCCTGGCACCGCCAGCAACATCCGTCACTTGCACCTCAAATCCGTCGAACACCGCGCGGACATGATCGGCAGCCTGATCTGCTGACCGGTCGGGGGCGAACCGGAAGTTGACGCTGACGACACACTCGTCCGGTATCACGTTGCCGGCGACCCCGCCGCGGATGCCGACGGCGTTGAGTCCCTCGTGGTAGCCCAGGCCGTCTACCAGGGGCTCACGAGCCTGATAGTGGCGCAGCACGTCCAGGATGCTGCCAGCGGCGTGAATCGCGTTGCTGCCGAGCCAAGATCGCGCGCTGTGCGCTCGCTCCCCGCGCGCGATGACGTCGGCGCGCAGCGTGCCCTGACAGCCGCCTTCGACCACCGCCCCGGACGGCTCGAGCAGCACGGCGAAGTCGCCGACGAGTAGGTCTGGGTGGTGGCGGCTCAGCCGCAAGAGCCCGTTCCGCTCGGCCTCGACCTCCTCGCAGTCGTAGAAAACGTACGTCACGTCTCGCACGGCGCTCGTGAGCTGGGCCGCGAGCCGCAGCTGCACCGCCACGCCGGACTTCATATCGCAGCTGCCGCATCCGTAGAGCAAGCCGTCCTCCAGATGCGACGGCAGATTCTCGTGCACGGGGACCGTATCGATGTGGCCGGCGAGCACTACTCGTTCGTCGTGGCCGAAGTCGGTCCTGGCCACGATGGCGTTGCCGTCGCGGTGCAGGGCCAGGTGCGGCAGGTCGGCCATTGCTGCGGCGATAGCGTCGGCTAGCGGCTGCTCATGACCGCTCACGGACTCGATGTCGACAATCTGGGCGGTGAGTTCTGCCGCAGGCCGGGAAAGATCAAGGTCCACGTCGGCAGCTTAGCGAGCCGCGCAACCTGGCAGATGTGCGATACCAGGCCCCTGGACGCCATGGCCGGTTTCGCGATCATGGGACGGCTGGATCGTGTGATATCGAGCCCGCCGCTGGCACCTTTCCTTCCTCAACGCGGCGGAGTTTCTCCCTCAGCGGCTAGATCAATTCGCGACTCGAATGCACCCGTGATAGTCCTGGTAATTAGGCGTCGGGTGATTATCTGACCGGGCCGCTCAGGAATATAACCCTAACTGCATGCACAATCAAGGGGCCCACGCGTAAACCGAGGAGGGCCTGCAAATGATGATCCACTGGGAAAACATCCACTGGGAGACGGATGACGTCGGTACGTCGTGGGCAACCCTCGCGGACGGGGAGCACAACAGCCTCACGCTGGAGAGCCGCGACGACACGATCACCTTCCATGTCGACGGCAATCCGAGGTTCGAGATCGGCGAGATCCTCGATCTCACAACTCTCTGCCTCATCTTGTCCAGGAATGCCCTGGCCGACCGGATCGATGAAGGTCAGGACGTCGAACGCGGATCGCGGACCCCCGCCGCTGGCGTGCTGGTTCCTGGTCAGCGTCAGGGGTCGCTGACCGAGCACCAGGGCACCAGGTCCAGAGCGTGCCAGTTAACAGGACCACCGCCGCCTGTCGCTTGGGCCGACCCGACGCGGTTAGGCACCATTTCGGCCGCTGAGAGTTCGCTCGGCGGCCGAATATTCGGATCGTGAACCAGCGAAGTTCTAGTTCTGCTCCGCCTATCGGCCGCTCCGACATGTAGCGCCGGAGTTCGAGCCGAGAGAATTTACGGGCAGCTATATATCTGGCCGACCCGAGCGGGTTTTCAGTCAGAAACAAAAGCGGCCGGCCGGAAAATACGGCCTGCTATACCGGAATACACGAGAATCTACTCGTACCCCATCGGTCTACGAACCGAGGCTTTCCCCGCCTCGGGCTGGCATGTGGAGCTAGCCGGCTGATATCGACCGAATGCCCAAGTGATGGTGCCTGGCGTGGCCAGGACCTGCCGATCGAGCGCGCCGCCGGACCGGCTAGCCGGCCGCTGGGACGTCGTCGCCATGGCGGTCGACGGCACCGGGCGCGGCGGCGACGGGCGCGGCGGCGTTGGGCGCGGTCCTGATGCCGCCGGGCAGGCCGCGGGCCGCGGTGGTCAGCGCCCTGATGATGACAGCGACCGCAGGCCGACGAACCGAGGACGCCCTGGCCACGGCGTACAAATCCCGTGCGGTGCTGGTGCCCGGCAGCTCGCGGACGGCCACCCGCGCGTCCCCGCCCGCTAGCGTCAGGCGCGGCAGGATGGCGATGCCGATGCCACGCGCCACCAGGCTGAGGATCGTGGCGAGGCCTTCGAACTCCGACGGCGCCTCGGCCACTCCCCCGGCCGCGGCGAGGACCTGGTCGACCGCCCGGCGGGATGCCTCGCCGGCTGGCGTCGCGAGCCACGGCTCGTCGCGCAGCTTGTGCAGCGAGATCGGAGCGCGCCCGTCGCCAGCCCAGTGACCGCGCGGCACCACCAGCACAAGCGGATCGGTGACCAGCGGGAAGAACCGCAGCGCCGGTTGCCGCGCCGCCAGCCTGCCAGTCCAGTCGTCCACGATCGCGACGTCGACGCGGCCCGCCTTCACCTGCCGCAGCACCTCGCCGCCGGCGGTCTGCCGCAGCAGCAGGCTAAGGCCCGGATGCGCGCGGACAGTCCGGGTGAGTGCTGGCGCGAAGGCCACTGCTGCGGTCGGGAACGCGGAGATCGCCACCCGGCCGGCCGGCTCTGGCGCGGCCAGGTCGGCTTCGGCGGCCTCCATCAGGGCGAGTATCTCGGCCGCGTGCGCCACCAGCCGTTTGCCCGCTTCGGTCAGCTCGGCCGTCCGCGCCGTCCGGTCAAGCAATGCCGCCCCAGCCTCCCGCTCAAGCGCGGCCAGTTGCTGGGACACCGCCGACGGCGTGTAGCCGAGAGCAGCTGCCGTCGCGGCGATCGTGCCACGCTCGGCGAATTCCAGCAGCAGCCTGAGCCGGTGCATATCGAGCACAGATTCAGCATAAGCCCGCCTTACGCTCAGCGTCAGACCTACCCGACCATGCTGACGCTTTACCTTAGATGGGCTGGTCACGGGCCTACAGGAAGGTAACCTCGCGGCTGAGGACGAACCCACCGCTTGCCCCCGCAGCTAGGAGTTTCGCCGTGCCCTGGGCTGGCCCAGCAACCCTGACCGAACCGACAACCCTTCCCCCGGCCAACGCGGCGCCGGCCTTTACGGCCAGGACGGCGGCGCACGCGGCCGCCCGGCTCCCGGCTGCGCTGGCTGGTCGCGGATGCAGCGTGCCCGTATCCGCCACGCTGGCCGCCAACGAAGCACTGGAGACCAGGCGCCTGGGCGGCGAGCCCGTACTGCGGCTCGCCTTCGGCGAGTCCGGGCTCCCGGTTCATCCGCGCCTGACCGCCGAGCTCGCTGACACCGCAGGCCTCGGTGCCTACGGGCCTGTCGCCGGCATCCAGCGGCTCCGCGAGGCTGCGGCCGGCTACTGGTCCAGGCGCGGCCTGCCGACCGATCCCGGCTCGGTGATCGCCGGTCCCGGCAGCAAGGCGCTGTTGTTCGGCACATTGCTCGCTCTCGGCGCTGACGTGGCCGTGCCCCGGCCTAGCTGGGTGAGCTACGCGGCCCAGGCCACGCTGATCGGCGCGACGCCACATTTCGTGCCCGCAGTGGCGGGCGAAGGCGGTATCTGCGACGCGGCTGCGCTGGACGCCGCGGTCCGCACCAGCCGGGCGGCAGGCCGGCCAATCGGAGCCGTTCTTGTCACAATGCCGGACAACCCGACCGGGCGACTAGCCAGCCCGGACGCGGTCC
>DATHPF010000245.1:0-4790 GCA_035484155.1 Streptosporangiaceae bacterium | reverse complement strand
TCCCCACCCGCCGGGCCCGTGCACCATGCCGCGGTACACGCCAGCCGCGCACGAGGAAGCGACCAGGTATCGAGGGGGTATCAGCGATGGCGCGACCACTCGATGACGGGGACCGCATGAAACGGCCACCCCCTGGACCGCGCCGGGGCTGACGCGACCGGCCGAGTGGAACTGGCAGGTGCTCGCCGCCTGCCGGTCGGCCGACCCCGACCTGTTCTTTCCGGTCTCGTCGACCGAGAAGTCCCGGAAGCAGGCAGCCGAGGCGAAGGCGGTCTGCGCCCGAGATAGCCGCAAGTACCGCCGTCGGGGGAACACCCGGCGCGATCCGGATCACGCGAATCGGGCGAGGCTTGCTCACCCTGTCCGGCCCGAGGCTGGCAGGCAAAGAACGAAGGGACGGGCGCCGAAAGCGGCGCTGGCCGCCTGCGCCGGGCTCCACCCGTCGCCCGCGTTCCAGGACCCCTAGGGGAAGGAGGCCGGCGATGTCTGCTGAGGTACCCCGGTTGTTTGTCTTCGCCCGGCACGCAGAGTCGACGGCGAACACCGCACACGCGCTCAGCAGCGACCCCGCCCGCCCCGTCGCGCTGACCGAACGAGGGCGAGCGCAGGCGCGCGCCCTCGGCGCGCAACTCGCCAGCGTGCACATCGACCTCGCTGTCGGCACCCGCTTCCAGCGCCCCCAGGAAACGATCGGCATCGCCCTGCACGGCCGGCGCGTACCGGTCCTGATCGAACCGGGCTTCGACGAACTCCGGGCCGGCGACCTCGACGGCGCGCCGATCGAGGCCTACTGGTCCTGGAAGCGCCAGCACACCCTGAGCGACCGCCTGCCGCACGGCGAAAGCCCCGGCGACGCGTCCCGGCGCTACGCGAACGCGCTGCGGAGCCTCCTGGCCAGGACCGAACCGGTCACCCTGGTCGTCCTTCATGAGTCCCCGCTACGCGAAGTCGCGCTCGCCGCCGGCGCCGACGGGTCACCCTTGCCCGCCGGGGCCGTCGGCAACGCGATCCCGTTTCTGTTCGACGAGCACGCCGCCGGGCGTGCCGCCACCAGCCTGCACGCCATAGCCACGCCCGTCCAGCCCGGCCAGGCCTCCCGCCGCGGGGCCAGGGCTGGCGAGGTCGCAGGTCAAACCACGGCCCGTTCGGCATCAAGATGATTGTGGCTCTGCCGCACGGTCGGAACCCCGCAGGGCCAGGGTGTGTTAGCGCGGGCTGCGGGCGGCGGGTGCGAGCAGGCCCAGGTCGCGGGCGAACCCGACCGCCTCTAGCGCAGCACGCGCAGTTCGCTTCCGCTCAATGGCTCAACCGGCGGCCGCGGCCCGGCTGGCGGCGCCCTGGTCGCTGAGCGCGTCCCCGGCGCTCGCCGCATCATCAGGGTGATTGAGATCGAAGGTATCCGCGTCCAGGCGCTGCAAGGTCCGCCGTCGATTTCCCGATGGCACCCTGCTCCCGGTCCGGAGCATGTACAGGGTCTGCTCGTCCGCGTCGGCGGCCCATTCCGCAGTCGCGGTGAACGACCGCGCCCCGGCCACCACCGCGCACAACGCGAGGCCCAAGATCACCGCCAGCCGGTGGCGCACGCCCCGGCGATGCCGCGGATCAGCCACCCTGGGCCAGCACCGCCAGTAAGGCTGGCTGGTCATTTGCGGACTCTGCGGCCAGCTCAACCAGGTCGCCGAGAGCAGGATCTATCAGTGATGATAACTTCGGGAAACTTTTTTACCCGATATACAAGCATGACTCATGCTTGTATAGTAGGCGCGTGGAACTCAATCACCGCCGGCTTGAGCAGCTCCTGGCCGCGCAGGCGCTGGCTGTCGCTGATCGTGTGCGCGAGGCCACGCAGGCCGCCAGCGCGCAGGAGGGCAGTGGGCCGGCTGCGCTTGTCCACCTAAAGGCGCACCCGGGAGGGTCCGTCGGCGATCTCGAGCGCGTCGTCGGGCTGTCTCAGACTGGCGCAGGCCGCCTCGTCGACCGGCTGGCTGAGGCGGGGCTTGTGGAAAGGCGCGCAGGCAGGGACGGGCGCACACAGGCACTTTTGCTCACGCGCGAGGGCTTGAAGGCGGCGGCTCGCGTCCTTGAGCTACGAGCCAAGGCAGTAGCGCCACTGCTCGAACACCTCACGCCGGCCGAGCGGCTTGACCTCGAGCGCCTGCTCGAACGGATCGTCCACGGGCTCGCCCACGATCGTCCTGGCGCGCTTAGGGTATGCCGCCTGTGCGACCGCGCCGCATGCTACTCCGGTCCCGGCTGTCCCCTCGATCACGCCGCCCAGACGGCTCAGTGAAAACCGCTCGCACAGCGGTCCCGGGGATTGCGCTCGTCGCAACGACGTTCGGGCTCGCCCGCTACGGCTACGGCCTGCTTGTCCCCGACATGCGCCGGAGCTTCGGCCTCGACGCTACGGCTGTCGGTCTTCTTGCCAGCGGTGCCTACCTCACGTATCTGGCTGCCACCGCGGCATCGATCTCGGCCGTGTCGCGATGCGGCCCGCGACGCATCGCGATCATCGCGGGACTGCTGGCAACCGCGGGTATGGCGATTATCGGGCAGGCCCCGGACGTCTCAGTGCTTGCGCTCGGCGTCATCGTCGCAGGCGCCAGCTCAGGCTTCGCGCTCCCGCCCTTCGCTGACGTCGCAGCCGAACACGTCGACCCAGGCCGGCGCGGTGATGTGCTCGCCGCGATCAGTTCAGGCACTGGCTGGGGCGTCGCGCTCGCCGCGCCGGCAGCCATCGCCCTAGGCCGCGACTGGCGCGCGGCATGGCTCACCTTCGCGGCTGCCGCCCTGGTGGTCTCAGTGACCGCGCGCGTGCTGCTTCCCGAGGCGAAAGTCGCTGCCGGCAGCAACCAGGCTCCGCAACTGAAGATCAGCTGGTTCATGTGCGCGCGCTCTCGCCCGCTGTTGCTAAGTGCGTTCCTGGTCGGCCTGTCAGCCTCCGTCTACTGGACGTTCGGCCCCGACGCCGTACAGTCCGCGCAGGGCGCGACCATGGCTCGCATTCTGTTCGTCGTCGTCGGCATCTCGAGCATTGGCGGAGCATTCGCCAACCAGATACTCCGCCGCCACGGAACGGCGAACGCATTCCGCCTCTGCGGCGCGCTGCTCACATGCTCGCTCGCCCTTATCATCGCCGGCGCGAGCCGAGCACCGCTCGCGCTCCTGTCGGGGCTAGCCTTTGGCATCACCTACAACCTCGTCGTGGCAATTCAGGTGATCTGGAGCGACGAGGTGTTCGCCCGCCGGCCGTCCGCCGGGCTCGCGGCGACGATGCTGATGTTCGCGCTCGGACAGATCCTCGGACCCACGCTCGCCGGCATCGTCGTTGACCGTACAGGCATCAGCATCGCCTTTGGCCTCGCCGCTGGCGTCATGGCCCTGAACCTCATCATGGCGCCGCCGCGCACCCTGCGCAGCGCCACTCGCTAGCCGCTCGACATAGCCTTCGGACGCATATTCCGCCGCCCGGACCGGCCACCGCGAACGATCATGAACTGCCAGACGACTTTGCCGGGGCCCTGAGGTAGCGATCACGTAGGAAGAGGGATTAAACCACGGCCTGCGAATGCCGCCGGATCGTGACGGGTCACACTCCCGAGGGGAAGTCGACGGTCTTGTATGACTCGTCGATGCCGCTGCTGGAGGCGGATAATGCTGCCGGGGCCGGGCAGAAGGACCGTGCTGGGGCCGTTGGGCCGCGGCCGCAGCCACACCTCGCCATCCAAGGTGCTGCTGCGGCAGACATACGGATATTTCAGCGGATCGGCGCTGCTGACGCCCCCCGTCGTACTCAGCGCCCTCACCAGCCCGGGACCCGGAAAATAAGGCGCCGCCCGCTGGTATGCGCACCAGCGTTTGCCGAATCCGGCCCTGAACTCGACGTGACCGCAACGGCTGGTTACCGGGGACAAGTCGCTATGATCCCGTCGGCTGGCCCGCCATCCGCCACGCCACCCCCGCGCCCGAACGGATGTTCTGTGTGCGTGGGCTCACAGATGCCTATTTCTTCAGTAGGCATTCCTATTCGGCGATCTGTAATTGTTCGAGCTAATAACAATGTGCCCGCTTGTCACCCTAAGCGACCGCGAGGAGCGCTAACCGAGCCTGTTGTAGCCCACCTGGATTGCGGTCGATGATGTGTGACCGACCGTTTACAAGGCGGTCGTCCACGATCAAGATCATCATCGGCAGCAAGATAACTCGCTCAGCACACGTGCATCTTTGCCGGTCGCTGGACTTGTACGGTCATGGCAGCAATCGTGCCACCGTGTATCGGGTAGTACCGTCTTGTTCGTGTTATCGATGTGTTGATTTCTCCTGAGACCAGGACTGCAGGACAACCGATTATGCTATTGAGCTTCCGCTTTTCAGGAGTCCTTTCATTCCTGAACCCTCACTACCACGGCGGGTAATCGGCCCAGCTCACCCGCATTGACGCTGGCACTGGACCTACATGCCTATTCTAGCTATCGTGCCGTCGTGTGCCGGGGAATGCCGTCTTGTTCGTGTTACCGGCGTGTTGATCTTCGCCAATTCCCGGACTTGTGTTACTTGTGTGTTGCCCGCAGCAGGACCGCCCGGCCACAGGCCGGCGGCCGCCTCCGGACCGGCGGCCTAGCTCGGGCTCGAAGATGAGCTGCCGCGACTTTCCATCGGCCAGTCGGCCGTCCGGTTGCTCCCTACCGCCATTGCCGGAATGACGTAACGTGACGAACAGAGTGTGCGCCCAACATCTCAAACTACGCATATCGCCGACTCGGCGCGCCTGGGAGCCCTGCCGGCCGCGA
>DATHPF010000244.1:0-17280 GCA_035484155.1 Streptosporangiaceae bacterium | reverse complement strand
ACAGGGACGTCCCGTCGGTCGCAGACACGCGGACGATCCTCCCGTGCTAGTCCAGCCCAGCGTGGGCCGACTAGGCGCCTGGCACATCACCCCAGGCGGGTGACCTGCCGCGGAGCCGGAGGGATGGCGCCGGCGAGCTCAGGGTGCCGCCGGCAAGATCGAGGCCGGCCCGTCGAGGCGCCAACCACAAGCAGCTTCGCGAGATCGACAAGCCAGCGAGCGGCGGGTCTGCGGGACGCGGCAGCGGGCGTAACGTCAGCAACGCCAGTCAAGCGGCCATCCCGCCTCGGGCAGGCCAGGCGGCGCGCGTCGGCGACGTACGCCAAGCCCGCAGAGCGTCCCGCAGGCCGCCGCGCCACATGGACTACAGGCTCGCGACGTCGGCTTGCTTGGCGCGTACTGCGTCGGCCGCGGCGTGGAGTGCGGCGAGCTCGGCCTCGGTGAGGTCGCGCTCGACGATGCGGTTAACTCCGTGCGCGCCCAGCTCGGCCTCGACGCCGAGGTAAACGCCAGAGATGCCGTACTGGCCGTCCACCCAGGCGCAGACCGGCATGACGGCGCCCGAGTCCTCGGCCACGGCCCGCGCCATCCGGGCTGCCGCCGCTGACGGCGCGTAGTACGCGGACCCCGTCTTGAGCAGCGCGACGATTTCGGCGCCGCCGTTGCGCGTCCGCTCCACCAGCTGGTCGATGTCGGCGGCAGGCAGCAGCTCGGCCAGCGGCTTGCCGTCGACGGAGCAGGCCGACGGGACCGGCACCATGGTGTCGCCGTGGGAGCCAAGCGTCAGGGTGGTCACGGAGCCGACGGGCACGCCCAGGCGCTCGGCGACGAAGTAGCTGAACCTCGCCGTGTCGAGCATGCCGGCCTGGCCGATCACCCGGCGCGCGGGGAAGCCGGACACCTTTGCGGCGAGCGCCGTCATCTCGTCCAGCGGGTTAGACACCACGACGAGGACGGCGTCGGGCGCGTGCTTGACGACCTGCTCGGTCACGCTTCGGACGATCTTGGCGTTGACGCCGATGAGGTCCATCCGGCTCATGCCGGGCTTGCGCGGCAGGCCGGCCGTGATGACCACGATGCCTGATCCGGCAATGGCCTCATAGCCTTCGCCGGCCGGTCCGGTGGTCTGCCCGGTGACTTTCGTCTCAAAGCCTTCGACCGGCCGCGACTGGTTCATGTCGAGGGCCAGTCCCTCAGGCTTGCCTTCGACGATGTCAGTCAGCACGACCTCGTCGAAGATGTCGTACTCGGCCAGACGCTGCGCTGTCGTCGAGCCATAGAAGCCGGCACCGACGACCGTTACCTTCCCTGTGCGGGCCATTCCCGTGATCTCCTTCTGCAGCTGCGATGCCCGATGTGAGTGAGGTCTTGCGAGCGGGTCAGGACCCGGCCATGGCGGCGCGCAGATTCTCGTCCAGCGCCGCCAGGAATTCCTCGGTGGTCAGGAACGGTGTGCCCGCCCCGACCAGAAGAGCCAGGTCCTTGGTCATCTTGCCGCTCAGGACGGTCTCCACGCAGACCCGCTCCAGCGTGTCGGCGAACTGGGTGACCTCGGGCGTCCCGTCCAGCTTGCCGCGGTGCGCCAGGCCCCGCGTCCACGCGAAGATCGACGCTATCGGGTTGGTCGAGGTCGGCTTGCCCTGCTGGTGCTGCCGGTAGTGCCTCGTGACGGTACCGTGCGCGGCCTCGGCCTCGACGGTCTTGCCATCCGGCGTCATCAGCACGCTCGTCATCAGGCCCAGCGAGCCGAAACCCTGGGCCACGATGTCGGACTCGACGTCGCCGTCGTAGTTCTTGCAGGCCCAGACGATGCCGCCGTCGCCCTTGATGACCTGGGCCACCATGTCGTCGATCAGCCGGTGCTCGTAGGTGATGCCGGCCGCCTCGAACTCGGCCTTGAACTCGGCTTCGAAGACCTCGGCAAAGATGTCCTTGAACCGCCCGTCGTAGGCCTTGAGGATCGTGTTCTTCGTCGACAGGTACAGCGGGAAGCGCCGGTCCAGCGCGTACCGCATAGTCGCGCGAGCAAAATCGGCGATCGAGTCGTCGAAGTTGTACATGCCCATCGCCACGCCGCCGCCATCGAACCTGGCAACCTCGAAGTCCATCGGCTCGATGGCCGCGTCGTCTGGCTGGAAGGTGATGCGCACCGACCCGGCACCGGGCACCACGAAGTCCGTGGCGCGGTACTGGTCACCGTGGGCATGCCGGCCGATCACGATCGGGTGGGTCCAGCCCGGCACGAACCGCGGGATGCTCGACACCACGATCGGCTCGCGGAACACCACGCCGCCCAGGATGTTCCGGATGGTGCCGTTCGGCGACCGCCACATCTTCTTCAGGCCGAACTCTGCGACCCGGTCTTCGTCCGGCGTGATGGTGGCGCACTTGACGCCGACGCCGTGCCGCTTGATCGCGTTCGCCGCGTCCACCGTTACCTGATCGTCTGTCGCGTCGCGGTTCTCGATCGACAGGTCATAGTAGTCAAGATCAATTTCGAGATACGGCAGGATCAGCTGCTCCTTGATGAACTGCCAGATAATCCGCGTCATCTCGTCACCGTCGAGCTCAACGACGGGGTTGACCACCTTTATCTTCGACATGCAGTCGCGTTCCCTTCATCGCGCCGGCCCGTTGCCATAGCGCAAAACTCATGAGCTGGGGATTACTACAATCAGGCCTGCGACCAGCAGGCCGACGCCAAGAGCGCCGAGCACCGCGACATCGACAAGTCGCCGTCGTGACCCGAGCATCCCGGCCTTACCCGCTGGCAGCACGAGCCTGGCTAGCGACCCCGCCAGCAGCGCACCAGCTATTACCAACGTACCGCCCCGAACCGCCTGCCCACCGCTGCGTACTGTGGCGAGCCCGGCTGCCACGCCGGCCAGGACGATCCAGTACGGCAGCTGGGCGGCGACGCGCTGCCTGGCACCAGCCGCCGCGCCCGTGCTGGCCTGCCGCATGCTGGCCTGCCGCATGCTGGCCTGGTGGGTGCTGGCCTGCTGGGTGCTGGCCTGCTGGGTTTTGGCCTGACGGGCCAGCGCCTTCGCCGAGTGCTTCACCGGGCATCGAGCGGCACCCAGCTCAGGCCGCGATCTCCGATGTATTCGCTGTCCGGCCTGATCAGCCGGTTGTCGGCGTGCTGCTCGAGTACGTGCGCGGTCCACCCGGCCATCCGGCTGGCGGAGAAGACCGGCGTGAACAGGTCCGTCGGAATACCGAGGTAGTGGTAGACGGTGGCGGCGAAGAAGTCGACGTTCGGGTACAGGCCCTTCTCCGTCAGCACGACCTCTTCCATCCGGCGCGACATGCGGTAATACGTGTCGTCACCGGATGCCGCGGCGAGCTCCGCCGACATCCGCCGCAGGTGCGTAGCCCGCGGATCCTCGGTCTTGTAGACGCGGTGCCCGAAACCCATGATCTTTTCGCCGTCGGCCAGGCGCTTGGTGATCTGGCCGCTGACGGCTTCAAGAGGATCACCGCCGGTCCGCCTGATCGCCTCCAGGCTCCGCATGACCTGCTCGTTTGCTCCGCCGTGTAGCGGACCTGACAGCGTGCCCAGGGCGGCGACGACTGCCGAGTGCATGTCAGCGAGCGTCGCGGCGCAGACCCGCGCGGCGAACGTCGACGCATTCATGGTGTGATCGGCGTGGAGCACGAGGCATGTGTCGAAGATCTCAGCGGCGCGCTCGCCTGGCCGGCTGCCAGTGAGCTGCAGCAGGAAATTAGCGGCGACGCCGAGTTCCGGATCGGCGGCAGGCAGCTCGCGCCCGAGCCGCGCGGCCTGGTACGCGGCGATGAGTACCGGCTGCTGCGCGGTTAGCCGCGCGGCCTTGCGCTGGTTTGCCGCCGGGTCGTTGGAGGCGGTGTCTGGATCATCGGCACTGCCGAGCGACACTAGGCTCCGCAGCGCCGCCATCGGCGGCTGGCGACGGGCGATGCCGGCCAGGTCGTCGGCGGCGAGCGTACCCAGCTGGCGTCCGGCGGCGAGCTCGGCCCGGTAGTCCTCCAGGTCAGCGCCGTCAGGAGCCCGGCCACGCTGGAGCAGGAACGCGACTTCCTCGAAGCTGGCCTGGCCGGCCAGGTCGTTGATGTCGTAGCCGCGATAGAACAGCAGCCCGGCGCGGCCGTCGATGTCGCTCAGCGCGGTAGAAGCTGCCACTACATCTGCCAGGCCACGCGACGGCGCCTCTGCCATGTGCCCTCCTTGACCACTATTCGCTCGGCAGTGTACTTCGGTGCCCCGGGGATTCCCGACATGCCATGCCTCCCTTTTTGACGAATGGCTGGCATGGACTTTGCCCAACCGGGGTATCGCTGCGGTGACACCTCGCTAGCCGTCCCGACATGCCGGAGGCCCGTCATGGAGACCCCTCACATCCGGATCGAGACCACCGGCGCGATCCTGCGGCTGCGCTCGGACGTGACCACGGTCGGGCGCGGTAAGTCAGTTGATGTCCATCTGGACCATCCGAGCGTGTCGATGCTGCACGCCGAGATCGTCCGCCGCGGGCCTTATGCCTACGTTAGCGACCTTGGATTATCTCGGCACGGCACCCGGGTCAACGGCAAGGTCGTGGCCCAGCGGCTGCTGGAGAACGGCGACGTCCTCTCTTTCGGGTCGCAGCGCTGCCGCGTCGGCGGGCTGTCGAGCGAAGACGCGCTAGCGGAGAGCGACCCGCGCCGGTCGGCTGTCCCCGAGCTGACCCGCCGCGAGGTGGACGTCGTCGCGGCACTGTGCAAGCCGGCGCTGCGCGAAGACGCGTTCGTCGCCCCGGCCACAGCCCGTGACATCGCCGCCGACCTGGTGGTGACGGAGGCAGCGATCAAGCAGCACCTGCTGCGGCTGTACCAGAAGCTGAAGATCGCCGAGGGCCCCAACCGCCGGGTCAGGCTGGCGAACGAGGTGGTGGCGCGCGGGCTGGTCCGGCCGCTGCCGCTCGCCGCAGCCAGGGAAAGCAGCACCCAGCCAGGGGTCCCGACGCTCCCCGCGGTGCCCGCGGATCCCGCGGAGCTGGCTCCGCAGATCGCCAGCTAGCTTCGCCCGGCCAGCTAGCGGCTCAAATCGGGCCTGCGCTAGAGGCCGAGCCAGCTCAGCAGCCGCCGGCCGGCGCTGGCCACGTTCCCGGATAGGTGCCCCAGGCCAGGATGGAGGAGCTGGCCGGTTTGCAGCTGGTTCCCGAGATGGCTGGCCGGCCAGAAGCCGGGTGCCAGCGTCGCGGCCGCAGCGATGATGGCAAACGCGATGGCAGCGGCGCCGACCGAGCCAAGGACGGCCGCGGGGACAGATCGGGTGACACGGCCGTAGAACCTGCTCAGCGGCCGCCGGCAGGGCGCCGAGCCCGGGCCGATGCAGTAGCAGGCGATGAGAGCCCCAGCGGCGTCGGCGCCTGCTCGCGACAATTGGTCTGGCCCGGCGAGCAGGACCGACAGGACCGCCGCGGCCACTGCGAACAGCAGCGCGAGCGGAGCGAGCAGTACCGAGCTCACCACCGAGCGACAGACGGCCCACGGGTAGAACAGCGTCGCCGAGATCGCGTCGCTGCGGCGCCGCCCGAGCCGGCCGCGGCGCCGCCCGAGCCAGCGGGTGGTGACGTCGCTAGCACGCAGCAGGACCAGTGCGGCCAGCGCCGCGGCGGCGCCCGCGATCGGCAGCAGGACACTGACGGCGACGAAGCCTGCCATCGTCGCCAGCACCAGGGCCCGCCTGGGCGGGAGCGGCTGGGCTGCCGCGTCCCCAGGCGGGCCGAGGCCAGGCTGCGCGCCGGTGCGCGGAGAGCCGGGCTGACCGGCTCCGGCGGGGACAGGCTGCCCGTACGGCCATGGTCGGGCCGGCCCCGGCCAGGGCTGCGCCGGGGCGAGCTGGCCCGGCACGCCAGGCACCACTCCGGCCAGTCCGGCCGCGGCCGCCTGATCGTAGCGAACTGGCGGCAGCAAGTCGGCGAAATTGTCCTTGGGCCAGGCGGCGATCGGCTTGGTGCCTGGCCCGGATGCTGACGGGTAGCGGAGCGGCGGCGCGGGCGCCCCGCCGAGCGCGGCAGGCTGCCCGGCTGCCAGCGGGCGCAGCGCGGCCGCGGGCAGATCGAGTGCCGTCCTGGTGGCCTGACCGGACAGCGCGGCGTCCAGGCGCGCCTCGCCAGGCGGCGCACGCACCAGAGCCACGGGTTCTAGTCCTGCGGTCAGGTCAGCCAGGTCGTCAGCTGACGGCCGCTTGCTCGGGTCCCTGGCCAGGGCGGCAAGCACAATGGGCAGCAGCGGCGCCGGCATGGTGTCAAGCTCAGGCTGGCCATGCACGATCCGGTAGAAGATCGCCTCGAACTGGCCGGTCCCAAACGGCGGGCGACCGGTAGCGGCGTACGCCATCGTGGCGGCCCAGGAATGGACGTCCGCGGCAGGACCACTCGCCTTGCCCTCGATCACCTCCGGCGCGAGGTAGCCCGGCGTGCCCATGAACATGCCCGTCATCGTCAGGCGGGTCGAGTCGGGCGCCTGGGCGATGCCGAAATCGATGACCACAGGCTCACCGTCGACCAGCATGACGTTGCCGGGCTTAAGGTCGCGGTGGACTACGCCCGCCGCGTGAATCGCCGCGAGCGCACCGGCCAGGCCACGAGCGAGGGCGGCGAGTGCCGCGCCCGTGAGCGGTCCCTCGGCCGCGACGACATCTTCGAGTGTCTGGCCCGCCACGTACCGGGTCACGATGTAAGGCGGACTGCCTTCGACGTCGGCATCGACGACTTCGGCGACGAACGGGCTATGCACCCGGCGCATCGTGTCGACCTCGCGCGCGAGCCGTCGTCGCGCCGTAGCCTCGGCTGGCACCCCCTGGCGGAGAACCTTGACGGCGACCTGCTGGTCATCCGGATCCTCGGCGAGGTACACCACGCCCATGCCGCCCTCGCCGAGCTGCTCACGCAGCCGGTAAGGGCCGAGGCGCTCCTCCCCCGAGTGGGCACTCATAGGCATATAGCGTAAGGCTCGCCGCGAGCGGCATACCGCCTGACGGTCCCGCGCCTAGCCGCCGGCGACCAGCCGGCGCAGGGCCTCGGCGGTAGCTGCGTTCTGCTCGCCGTGCCTGACCAGCGCCCGGGCTAGCTCGGCAGCCCACTCGCCGACCTGGACCGGCTGGCGTGACAGCACGACGCCCCTGACCTGACGGCTGACCTCGGCGGCCGGCGCGCCGCCCTTCAGCCGTTCGAGGGTCATGATCTGGTCGCCGAGGCGGACGGTGATCTTTGTCACCGTACCTGGCCGGCCCTTCATCCGGTCCGACGCCGACCGGCTGCGGTCGACGGTGACGCAGTCGGGCGGCAGCGCGTCGCCCAGTGACTCGGTCAGCACCTGGGCGTAGATCGCGATGTCGCTGCTGTCCGCGCGTAGCGCTGCCGTCAGCATGTCGAGCGACGGGCTGTCCGCCGGGTCCATCGGCTCCATCATCGCTGCCGCATCCCTTCCGGCCGGCTCGGTGTTGTGCTGAAACTCGGTGTTGTCCTGAAACTCGGTGTCTTGCTGAAACTAGTGCCCGCTGAAGCTGGCCTTCCCCGGTCCATTCTCCAGGAAGCTGCGCATTCCCGCGCCGGCGTCCTGCGTCGCGAACATGCCAGCGAAGCTGAGCCGCTCGAGCTCCAGGCCGGTGGCCAGGTCCGTCTCCAGGCCACGGTCGATGGCCTGCTTGGCAGCGGCCAGCGCGATTGGCGGACCGGCCGCGTAGGCGGCGGCCAGCGCGCAGGCGGCCGGGTAGACCTCGTCATCCGGCACCACCTTGTCCGCTAGGCCGATGGCCAGCGCCTCGGGCGCCCCGACGAAGCGGCCGCTGAAGATCAGGTCCTTGGCCCTGGCCGGCCCGATCAGCCGGGGCAGCCGCTGCGTGCCGCCGGCGCCGGGAATCAGGCCCAGCAGGATTTCAGGCTGGCCCACCTTGGCGCTCTCACCGAGGACCCGGAAGTCTGCACACAGGGCCAGCTCGAGCCCCCCGCCGAGGGCATAGCCGGTCACGGCGGCGATGACCGGCTTGCCGATCTGCGCCACGGCGGTCAGGGCGTCCTGGAGCCTGGCGCTGTCCGGCAGCATCTGCGCGTAGCTGGCTGCGGACATTTCCTTGATGTCGGCGCCGGCCGCGAACAGCTTCTGGCCGCCGTACAGGACGACCGCCCGGATTGCATGGTCGCTCGCTACCTGCGCGGCAGCCGCAGCCAGATCGTCCTGCACCGCGGCGCTGAGTGCGTTCATCGGCGGCCGGTTCAGCCGGATGGTGGCAATTGCGTTGTCGGTCTCGACCGTCACCAGGTCGCCCACGATGCACCTCCCGTGCCGAGCCATGATCCTACGCAGGCCGGCACCAGGCGGCTACGGCCCGGTATCGGCGGCCAGGTGGCAGCCGTGCTGGCAGGCCGGGGACTGGCACGCGCTGGTCCCGGCTGCACCGTCGCAAAAGCCGAGCAGGCAGGCGGGCGAGATCACGAAATCGAGCTCTACGGGGGTTATCGCTGACGTATCGCTGGCGATCGCGAGATCGGCGGCGCGGGCCAGGGCCTGGGCTGCTGGCAGCAGGCGAGAAGCGAGGCTGAGCCTGGACACCCTGCTGAGAGACCGGCCGGCGCCGATGGCGTCGGATCGCAGGAAGGCGGCCAGAGCGTCCAGGCACGCCTGCTCCTCCGCCGTGCGCGTGTGCTGGCCGGCGTGCTTGCGGCCGCGAGGCTGTCGCGTCGCCTCCAGAGAGAGCGACACTCCCATCTGCTGCTCCCTCCGCGCCCCGGCACGCAGACGAATCTCCTGAATCTGCGCCTGCCCGCCCACGCTACTGCGCGGTGCTGCGAAGGATCAAGGCTTGGCGCGAAGTTCTGGCGAACCATCAGAAACCCGCGCAGAAGGCTTCGACCTGGCCATATGCAAAATGCGAGCATCTGGTCCGCAGCTCGACAGGGTGCGAAGTCTGTGCGAAGGTGCGGTCATGTCTGATCGACCAGAGCCGCCGCCGTGGGGCAAGGCGATAACCACGGCGCGCAAGCGCGCCGGGTTGTCTGCCCGCGAGGCCGCGCGGCGCGCGGGCATCAGCGAGGGGCGCTGGCGGCAGATCACCGGCGGCTACCAGGTTGTGAGCCCTGACGTCTACGCGCAGGTGCGCGGCCCGGCCGCCACCGTGGCCAAAATGGCTGCGGTCGTAGGTGTCACGCCCGAGGAACTGCGCACGGCCGGGCGGGCGGATGCCGGCCAGGAGCTTGCCCGGCAGCAGCAACGCTCGCACGGCGAGGAAATGCTGGAACGCGTCCGTGCCCTGGATACCAGCCAGGCACGCGAGCTCCTCGCCACGATCGCGATGCAGCTTGGCGTCCGGCTGTCGGCGTCCGACGAGGACGGCGAGCGGACCTACGGGACTTGACGAAACGCCTGGCGATCGCTGCGGGCAAGGCACTGCGCAGCGATCGCCAGGCGTCGTCGTCGTTACTGTTCTTACACCGGGCTCTTACACACGGGGCCCGTTCAGTCGCGGCAGGTCCGCGATTGGCCCCGGCAGTCAATGGTCTCGCGCGAACGCGTCAGTGACAATTGCGGTGTACGGGGAAATGCCACGCGCTAAGACGAGCGAACCTGCCCCAGCGGTACCACTGGGGCAGGTATCCGCCCGGTCACTCCCCCGATGCGCGCTGCAGTGAAACGCCCTGCCAGCCATTCAGGAAACCGCGAACTTCGCTCTCGCTATACCGGCGGTGGCCGCCTGGCGTGCGGATCGACGACAGCTTGCCGCCACGCGCCCAGCGCGTCACGGTCTTGGGGTCCACCCGCAGCATCGCAGCAACTTCGGCTGGGGTGAGTAGGCGGTTGTCCGGCTTGATCTGGGTTCTCACGAGGGGTCCTCTCGCACTTGGTGGTAATGGCTTGGTCACAGACCGTGACGATCTATGACCGTCACCGACCGACATCGTTGTATCACAGGATGTCACAGCGACCTTAGCTTTGCTGGCGTTCTAACGGGCAGGTGCGGAAATTCCACTGGGTGCCCACTCATGTCCGCCAGTATTAGGGCGCCTATACCAGGTCAGTCAGCGCAAGTCACCATTGACCATTCCGGTCGGCGCACCAGGCAGCGTGACCAGCCCCAGCTCCGCGGGGCCGGACAGCAGCGGGTGCTGGGGCAGCACGCGGACCGTGTACCCGAACGGGCCGGGCTCGCCGAGCTCCGCTGAGCCGGTGTACCTGGCCACGCCATCCGGCGAGACCTCGCCGTCAAGCCGCAGCGGCGACCGAACGGGATCGATGATTTCATCAGTGTCGCCCGCCCGGCCGTAGACGACCTCGACGCAGACGTCGGCCGGGGTGAGCGAGCCGAGGGCCACGCTGACGCGCACCGTCAGCTGTCCGCCGGGACTGAGGTCGCCGTCATCGGCCTCGACGTGCTCGACCCGCACGCCAGGCCAGGCCTTAGTGACATGCTCCTTCCAGGCCGCCAGCTCGCGCGCAGCGTCGAACGGGGCCGGCGACGGCGCCGCCAGTTGCCGAGAGGACCGCGCCGCCGGGGCGTAAAGCTCGGTCACGTACTGCCGCACCATTCTGGAGGCCAGGGCCAGCGGGCCTAGCCCCCGCAGCGTGTGCGACACCATCTCCAGCCACCGCGCGGGCCGCCCGTCAGCGCTGGTGTCGTAGAACTGCGGCGCCACCGACTTGCTGATCAGGTCGTACAGGGCCGCCGCCTCGACCTCGTCCCGGCGGGCGGGATCGGGCACGCCGTCAGCGGACGGGATTGCCCAGCCGTTGCGGCCGTCGAACCACTCGTCCCACCAGCCGTCGAGTATGGAGAGATTGAGGCCGCCGTTCAGGGCTGCCTTCATGCCCGAGGTTCCGCAGGCTTCCAGCGGCCGCAGCGGATTGTTGAGCCAGACATCACAGCCCTGGACGAGCGTGCGTGCCATCGCCATGTCATAGTCCGGCAGGAAGACGATCCGGTGCCGAACGTCTGGATGGTCGGCGAACCGGACAAGCTGCTGGATCAGCTGCTTGCCGCCGTCGTCGGCCGGATGCGCCTTGCCGGCCACCACAATCTGGATCGGCCGCTCCGGATCCAGCAGGAGCGCGGTCAGCCTGGCCGGATCGTGGAGCATCATCGTCAGCCGCTTGTAGGACGGCACTCGCCGGGCGAACCCGATCGTCAGCACGTCGTCGTCAAGGACGCTGTCGATCCAGATCAGCTCAGCCTCGGAGGCGCCACGCTGGCGCCAGGAGGCGCGCAGTCGTCGCCTAGCCTCGGCCACCAGGCGCGCCCGCAGCACCCGCCGCAGCTCCCAGATCCGAGCCGGGTCGCTGGCCGCCCGATCCCAGAACGACGGGTCGTCCGCCGGGTCGGCGCTGACGCCGGGCGCGGCATCGGCAACCACGGCCAGTTCCTGCGCCAGCGTGACCACCTCCCGTGCCACCCAGGTCGGCGCGTGCACGCCGTTGGTCACCGACGTGATCGGCACCTCAGCGACGTCGAATCCCGGCCACAGGCCGTTGAACATGCTGCGCGACACCGAACCGTGCAGCTTGCTCACGCCGTTGACACGCTGGGAAAGCCGCATGCCCATGACCGCCATGTTGAACACTGCCGGGTCACCGCCGGCGAACGTCTCCGCGCCGAGCCCCAGGATCCGGTCCAGCGGCAGCCCGGGCTCGGCGCCGCCAGGCGGGGTTCTGCCGTCACCACCGGCCATCCCAGCACCGGTGCCATCCGCGCTGAACTGCTGCGCCACCAGCTCCAGCGGGAACCTGTCGATCCCGGCCGGCACCGGCGTGTGGGTAGTGAAGACAGTGCCAGCCCGGCACAGCTCTAGCGCGGCATCAAAGTCCAGTCCGAGTCTGACGTACTCGCGGATGCGTTCGATGCCAAGGAAGCCCGCGTGCCCCTCATTGGTGTGGAACACCTCCGGCTCCGGGTGGCCGGTAATCGCGCAGTAGGCGCGCACCGCCCGGACCCCCCCGATACCCAGCAGCAATTCCTGCCGCAGCCGGTGGTCGGTGCCGCCGCCGTAGAGCCGGTCGGTGATCTCCTGCAGCTCCGGGCCGTTCTCTTCGACATACGAGTCGAGCAGCAGCAGCGGTACCCGGCCCACCTGCGCGACCCAGATCTGCGCGGACAGCGCTGCGCCGTCGGCCAGGCCGACGCTGACCCGGACGGCGCTGCCGTCGGCGTCGCGCAGCAGCGTCAGCGGCAGCCCGTTGGGGTCGGACGCCGGATAGCGCTCGGTCTGCCAGCCCTCGATCGACAGGGACTGCGTGAAGTAGCCATGCCGGTACAGCAGGCCGACGCCGATCAGCGGCACCCCGAGGTCACTGGCGGCCTTGAGGTGGTCGCCGGCCAGGATGCCGAGGCCGCCGGAGTACTGCGGCAGGGCCGCGGTGATCCCGTATTCAGGCGAGAAGTAGGCGATCGCAGTCGGCAGGCCGCCGGCGGCATCGGCAGGCTCGGCCTGATACCAGCGCGGGCCGGTCAGGTACTCCTGCAGGTCGTCGCCGGCCGCCCGGAGGCGGCGCAGGAACTCCGGGTCGGCGGCCAGCCTGGCCAGCCGATCCTGCGGCACCCGGCTCAGCAGCGTGGCCGGGTCCTGCTCCGCCAGCTCCCGGCTCAGCGGGTCGATCGAGGCGAACAGCTCGCGCGTCCCGGCATGCCACGACCAGCGCAGGTTGAGCATGAGCGAGCGAAGCGGATCGAGCCCTTCGGGCAGGACCGGGTGGATGGTGAACCGGCGGATAGCTCTCACGCACAGTGACCTTAATGTGTAAACAGGAGTGGATGCCCCACGGGCTCCCCCAGTAGCCAGGCGCCACCACTGGCCGGGGCATCGGCAGGGGCATGCCCGCGCGGCGACCCGTTCATGCCGGCCTCTGGCAGCATCGGGGCACCCGGTTCGGCATTGGCTGCGCTCAGATGGGTAGCTTTCATCCGTGATCGGCAGGATCCCCATACTCGACGTCCAACCGGTCGTCCGGGTTGCCACCGAACTGGGCGCGAACGCGCCCGCCAAGGCGGTGCCTGACGAGCGCTTCATGGTCAGCGCCACCGTGTTCCGCGAAGGCCACGAGATGCTCGGGGCCGGTGTCGTCCTCACCGATCCCGCCGGGCAGCATCAGCCGATCGCGGCGATGCACGAGCTCGCCGAGGGCATGGACCGCTACGGCGCCGAGGTGGCGGCCACCAGCGAGGGATTGTGGCACTTTGCCGTCGAGGCCTGGGGTGACCCGGTAGCGCGGTGGCGCCACGACGCCGAGATCAAGGTGCCCATCGGGCAGGACGTAGAGCTGATGCTGACCGAGGGCGCGCTGCTGCTCGAGCGCGGCGCGGCGCAGATCCGGCCGGCCAGGACACTGCCGGCCGCCGAGGCGCACCGGGCCAGGACCGCCAGGACCACCCTGACCGCAGCAGCCGGCGTGCTGAGGAACGCCGAGCTGCCGGCGCTGGAGCGGCTCGCGGCCGCGCTGATGCCGGTGGTGATCACGGCGCAGGCGGCGTTCCCGCTGCGCGACCTGCTGACGACCTCCGAGAGCTACCCGCTCCTTGTGCAGCGGCAGCGCGCCCTCTTCAGCGCCTGGTATGAGTTCTTCCCGCGCTCTGAGGGGGCGGTGCTCGACCCGACGCACCGGCGCAAGCCCCAGTCCGGGACGCTGCGCACCGCCACGACGCGGCTGGACGCGATCGCCGAGATGGGCTTCGACGTCGTGTACCTGCCGCCGGTGCACCCGATCGGCACGACCGCCCGCAAGGGCCAGAACAACACGCTGATAGCCGGGCCTGGCGATCCTGGCTCGCCGTGGGCTATCGGCTCGCCCGCGGGCGGTCATGACGCCATTCACCCAGATCTCGGGACGCTCCAGGACTTCGACGCCTTTGTCGCCCGGGCCCGCAGCCTCGGTCTCGAAGTCGCGATGGACTTCGCGCTGCAGGCCTCACCTGATCACCCGTGGGTGACCAAGCACCCGGAGTGGTTCACGACCCGTGCCGATGGCTCCATCGCGTACGCCGAGAATCCGCCCAAGAAGTACCAGGACATCTACCCGCTGAATTTCGACAACGACCCCGAGGGCATCTACGCCGAGGTGCACGGTCTCCTCCGGCACTGGATGGACCGCGGCGTCCGGATCTTCCGGGTGGACAACCCGCACACCAAGCCGCTGCCCTTCTGGCAGCGACTGCTCGGCGACATCGCCCAGACCGACCCCGACGTGATCTTCCTCGCCGAGGCGTTCACCCGGCCGGCCATGATGCACGCGCTAGCCGCCATCGGCTTCCAGCAGTCCTACACGTACTTCACCTGGCGGAACACTGCTGCCGAGCTGACCGAGTACATGACCGAGCTGGCCGGCGCGGCGGCGGCCTACATGCGGCCCAACTTCTTCGTCAACACCCCCGACATCCTGTGCCAGTACCTCCAGCACGCGGGGCCGCCAGCGTTCGCTGTCCGGGCGGTCCTCGCCTCGATGCTGAGCCCCTCCTGGGGCGTGTACTCCGGCTACGAGCTCGGCGAGAACATCCCGCTGGTGCCGGGCAGCGAGGAGTACCTCGACTCGGAGAAGTACGCCTACCGGCCGCGGGACTGGGATCGGGCTGCCCAGCTTGGCCTCACGATCGCGCCGCTGCTGACCAGGCTCAACCGCATCAGGCGCGCCCATCCCGCCCTGCACTGGCTGCGCAACCTCAGCTTCCACTACAGCGACCAGCCGGACATCCTGTGTTTCTCCAAGCGGACCGGCCCAGAATTCCCCGGCGGGCCCGATCTAGTTCTTGTCGTGGTAAACCTGGACCCCAATAACGCGCGTGAGGCCACCGTCTGGCTGGACAGCGGGGCGCTCGGCCTGGATGCGGGAGCGGGATTCCGGGTCACGGACGAGCTGACCGGGCAAAGTTTCGACTGGGGGCAGGGGAATTACGTCCGGCTTGACCCGGCAGTTGCGCCCGCGCACATCCTGACGGTTGAGTAACACGAACTGGCCGCACTCGGCTATCCATATGTTCTTGTTATGCGGGGAACGTGGTAGGCCAGGTTCGAGGTTGATCTGTCGGCACCAAGATGAGCGGGAGAGCGGGAGTGAATCAGTCCGGGCACGGGAGCGAGCACTCCGACGCTGCCCCGTTGCAGGAGTTCAGGACAGCAGCGAACGAGCCGGTGGAGTCGTTCTCGTTCGACACGCCCCGTGATCCGCAGTGGTACAAGCGAGCGGTCTTCTACGAGGTCCTCATCCGCGGCTTCGGCGACTCCAACGACGACGGTACCGGCGATATCCGCGGCCTCATCGAGCGCCTTGACTACCTCCAGTGGCTGGGCATCGACTGCATCTGGCTGCTGCCGATCTACGCGTCGCCGCTGAAAGACGGCGGCTACGACATCGCCGATTTCACCGCGATCCTGCCTGAGTTCGGCACCATCGGCGACTTCGTCGACCTGGTGGAAAAGGCGCACGAGCGTGGCATCCGGGTCATCGCCGACCTGGTCATGAACCACACCAGCGACCAGCACCCGTGGTTCCAGGCCTCCCGCAGTGACCCGGAAGGCCCGTTCGGCGACTTCTACGTGTGGTCCGACACCGACGACAAGTACGCCGACGCCCGCGTGATCTTCGTCGACACCGAGCGGTCTAACTGGACCTACGACGAGGTCCGTGGCCAGTTCTACTGGCACCGGTTCTTCACCCACCAGCCTGACCTCAACTACGAGAACCCGCTCGTGCAGGACTCGATGCTGGAGGTCCTCCGGTTCTGGCTTGACCTCGGCATCGACGGCTTCCGGCTGGACGCCGTGCCGTACCTGTACGAGCGCGAGGGCACCAACTGCGAGAACCTCAAGGAGACGCACGAGTACCTGAAGCGGGTACGGACGGAGATCGACAGGCTCTACCCCGACCGGGTGCTGCTGGCCGAGGCCAACCAGTGGCCGGCCGACGTCGTCGAGTACTTCGGCGATTCCAGCGTCGGCGGCGACGAATGCCACATGGCGTTCCACTTCCCGCTGATGCCCCGCATCTTCATGGCGGTCCGGCGTGAGCAGCGCTACCCGATCTCGGAGATCCTGGCCCAGACCCCGCAGATACCGTCGGGCTGCCAGTGGGGCATCTTCCTGCGCAATCACGACGAGCTGACGCTCGAGATGGTCACCGACGACGAGCGCGACTACATGTACTCCGAGTACGCGCGCGATCCGCGGATGAAGGCCAACATTGGCATCCGGCGTCGGCTCGCGCCGCTACTGGACAACGACCGGGACAAGCAGGAGCTGTTCACCGCGCTGCTGCTGTCCCTGCCAGGCTCGCCGGTGATCTACTACGGCGACGAGATCGGCATGGGCGACAACATCTGGCTTGGTGACCGCGACGGCGTCCGCACGCCGATGCAGTGGACCCCCGACCGCAACGCCGGGTTCTCCCGCTGCGACCCGGCACGGCTCTACTTGCCGCTGATCATGGACCCGATCTACGGGTACCAGGGCCTCAATGTCGAAGCGCAGGAGCGCAGCCCCGGCTCGCTGCTCAACTGGACGCGGCACATGATCGACATCCGCAAGCGTCACCCCGTGTTTGCGCTCGGGGAGTACCACGAGCTGAACTCGTCCAATCCGAGCGTCCTGGCGTTCGTGCGGGAGTACCGCAGTTCGGACACCGACGACAGCGGCGACGGAACCGACCGGATGCTGTGCGTGAATAACCTGTCGCGGTACCCGCAGCCGGTCGAGCTCGACCTGAGCAGGTACGCCGGGTCGATCCCGATCGAGACAACCGGCGGTGTTGCGTTCCCGCCCATCGGGGACCTGAGCTATCTGCTGACGCTGCCGGGGTACGGGTTTTACTGGCTGATGCTGAAGCCGCCGGCTAGCTACGGTCCCTGACGCAGTTCTGCAACCAGCCTTGGTAGGAAGTACTCCCAGCCTTCCCAGTGCTCCTGGTGTGCTGCGCGGCCGACGGCGTCGTCATCATGAGGGCCGTGCTTGACAGTCATTAGCACCGACTCAGGCTCTAGGCCCGGCTCCGTCGTGATCAGGACTGTGCTGTCTGGGGCTTCGTTGTCCCAGGACCAGGTGAATTCGAAACGGCCACGCCGTATAGCCAGGACTTGCCCCGTCAGCTGGGCTGGGATGGCGGGGAAGTCGATTGTGTACGGGCCGCCTTCGGCGGGCTGTGCTTTGAGGTCGCCGCGCCACCAGCGGGTTACCAGCTTGGGGTCGGTGAAGGCGGTTAGGGCGCGGTCGGTTGTGCAGGTGGAGAGCAGCACTGTCGCGACGATCATCGGGCCGTCGTCGCGGATGTTGATCTCGCCGGTCATTG
>DATHPF010000243.1:0-44817 GCA_035484155.1 Streptosporangiaceae bacterium | reverse complement strand
GACGTACGGCGAGCCGGAGCGCGTCCCGGTCGAGGAGACAGCGCCGACGCGACCCACCAATCCCTACGGCGGGTCGAAGCTCGCCGTCGACACGGCGCTGGCCGAGTACGCCCGCATGTGCGGGTTCGCCGCGGTCAGCCTGCGTTATTTCAACGTCGCGGGCGCCTACCGCGACGCGGCCGGCGCCTGGCGAGGCGAGCGGCACGCCGTCGAGACGCACCTCATCCCGAACATCCTGCGGATCGCCCGTGACGATGCCGGGCCGGTCAGCATTTTCGGCGACGACTACCCGACCACGGACGGCAGCTGCATCAGGGACTACATCCACGTGACCGACCTGGCAAGCGCGCACCTGCTGGCGCTCGCGGCATGCAGCGCCGGTCAGCACACGATCTACAACCTCGGCTGCGGGACCGGCTACTCCAACTTCGACGTACTCCAGGCATGCCGCGACGTGACCGGCCTGGACATCCCGGCCAAGGTGACAGACCGTCGGCCAGGCGACCCCGCTGTGCTTGTCGCCTCATCGGAGCGGATCGGCCGCGAGCTCGGCTGGCGCCCCGAGCGAGGCCTCCGTGACATGGTCGCCGACGCCTGGGCCTGCGGCTACCGCTGACGGCCGCTCAGCGGATCGCGGGCAGCGATAGCGGCCACTCAGCGTTTCGGCCACGACCAGGCTGGCCCGTCGAACCGCTCCCGGCCATGGATCATGGTCTCGCCGAAGTCCTTGGTGAGCTCGATAGCCGTCAGCTCGGCCTCGCCGGCCTGGTCCGCCCGGCCTTCCTCAACGGACCTGCCGACAGGCCGGGTAATGGCATCGATCAGCGGTCTGGCGTGCGATACCGCGATGACCTGAGTCCTGGTCGCGGCCTGACTGATCAGCTCGCCGAGGGGCGCGAGCAGGTCCGGATGCAGGCTCGTCTCCGGCTCGTTCAGCACGAGCAGGCTGGCCGGCCGCGGACTCAGCAGCGCCGCTACCCAGAGCAGGTAGCGCAGGGTGCCGTCCGACAATTCGGCTGCCTCCAGCGGTCGCAGCAGGCCGTGCTGGTGCAGCTGCACGGACAGCCGGCCCTCCTCGGTGGCCGCGATCGTCAGGCTGCTCCCGGGGAACGCCGCGTCGATCGCCGCGTCGAGTCCGGCCGCGTCGCCAATCTCGCGGATCGTCTGCAGCGCCGCAGCTACGTCCGATCCGTCGTGACTCAGCACCGGCGTGCGCGTGCTGACCTGGCTTGCCCTGGCGGGCGCGCCGGCATCGGTGCGGAAATGGTCGTAGAACCGCCAGGACCGGATCCGGTCGCGCAAGCTCAGCAGCTCGGGCGCACGCTGCGGGTCGGCGAACTCACTGAGCATGCTGTCGTAGTCCCGGATCGGGAACGCGGTCGACCACGCTCCGTCGTCGTCCCGCACGCGAACGAAGCCGCCGAGCCGGTCACACAGCACAGCAGACGGCCGAAACTGCGGCCCGTGCCACACCGATTCGCGCTTGATCACCGGGTCTCGCGCGAATGCCGTCTCGGTATCCTGCGGCAGGCCGAGGTCGATGGCATAGCCGAAGTCGTCGTCGCCGAAGCCGAGCTTGAGCGCGACGGACTGGCGCCGCCGTGTCCCCTGCACCGGATAACGGCCATCCCGGACCGCGCGCCCGATCTGCTCGGGGCCGGCCCACAGAGTCGACTGCAGACCGCCTTCGCGGGCCAGTGCGGCGACCATCCCGTTCCGGGCGCCGTCAGCCAGCAGCCGCAGCGCCCGGTACAGGCTGGACTTCCCGGTGCCGTTCGCGCCGGTCACCACGTTCAGGCTCGTCAGCGGCACCACGAGCCGGCGCAGTGACCGGTAGTTCTCGACCGCCAGCGTCCGGAGCACGCGCCCGAGACTACTCACGCGGCCGCGCGCCGGTAATCCGGTTGCCCACGATGCAACCCCGTTCCTAGCATCGGTGCGGTGCACGAACGCCCGGCTGACCTCAGCGACGCCGACCTGGCCGCTGCGGTCCGCCAGCACTGGCGGCTCGAGGTGGCTGAGGTTCGCTACGCCGCGGTCGGCTATGGCGGCTACCACTGGACCGTGCTCGATACCACCGGGCGGCGGTGGTTCGCGACCGCCAGCCCGCTGACCGGGGCCGGGGATGTCGCTGACCTGCGCACGACGATGCGCGCGGCACGGGAGCTGGCCGACGCTGGCCTGGACTTCGTCGTGGCCCCGGTGCCAGCGTGCAGCGGTGACGTCCTGATTCAGGGCCCGCCGGGCTATGCCATGAGTCTGTTCCCTTTCGCCGACGGGGTACCCGGCCAGTGGGGAGAACCTATCGGCGCGCGTGACCGCCTGGCCGTTACTGAGCTGCTCGCGGCGCTGCATACCGCACGTCGGCCGGCCTGCGGCGTGCGGGTCCGGAGCTTGCACCCGCGCAGCCGCGAATACCTGGATGATTCATTGCGGGAACGGGGTCGTCCCTGGCGCGGTGGTCCTTACGCCGAGGCAGCTCGTGCACTCGTGTCCAGGCATGCGGCCGGCCTGGTCGCAGCGCTGGCTCACTTCGACGACCTGGCCGCGCAGGTGGCCGCCGCGGACGCGGACCTGGTAGTGACCCACGGCGAGCCGCATCCCGGCAACCTCATCCGGCGCGGGGCGAGCTATCTGCTGATCGACTGGGACACGGCCGGCCTGGCCCCGCCCGAGCGGGACCTGTGGTGGGTCCTGTCGGGCGCGGGTTCGGGCTCGGCCGCCGAAGCGGCCCGCTATGCCGAGCTCACCGGCCACCAGCTCAGCCAGCCGGCCCTGGCGCTCTACCGGCTGCGCTGGGATCTCGACGACGTCGGCCTCCTGCTAGCCGACTTCCGTGGGCCGCACCGCCAGAACGAGGACACCGAGCAGGGCTGGGCCGCCCTCGATGCCGCTGTACAGCGACTCGCCTCGCCCGAAAAGTTCTCGTAAAGCCTGGCCGGAGCGCTCTGAGCCTTATGGCATCCTGACCGACATGACGACTGGTGACGTCGCAGGACGACTTGGCGCTCAAGCCCGGGTCGCTGCTACCAAGGTGCCCGAGATCACTGCCTGGTTCTGGATCGCCAAGGTGGCGTCGACGGGCATGGGCGAGGCGACCTCCGACTGGCTGTATGCCAGGTACGGCACTCTCCCGACCGGCGCGGTCGGTGCAGTCCTGCTGATCGGCGCGCTAGTGCTCCAGTTCCGATCCAGGCGCTACTACACCTGGATCTACTGGCTGGCTGTCGTCGCGGTCAGCGTGACCGGCACAATGGCCGCGGACGGCCTGCACGTCGTCGTCGGACTGCCGTACTCGGTGACCACGACCCTGTATGCGGTCATCCTGGCAGCCATTTTCGTCGCTTGGTACCGGACCGAGGGGACGCTGTCCATCCACAGCATCACGACAGTGCGACGCGAGGCCTTCTACTGGGCAACGGTGATGGCCACGTTCGCGCTCGGGACCGCTCTCGGCGACCTGACCGCGATCACCCTGAAGTTCGGGTACTTCTCGTCGGGGGTGCTGTTCCTCGTCGTCATCGCCATTCCGGCCGTGGCTCACCGCTGGCTCGGGCTGAACTCCGTGCTTGCCTTCTGGTTTGCCTACACGATCACCCGGCCGCTTGGCGCCTCGCTCGCGGACTGGCTTGGGGTGCCAGCCAGGGCAGGCGGCCTGGACTGGGGCCGGGGCGTCGTCGCCCTGATCCTGACGGTCCCGATCCTGATCGCGGTCGGGTACATGGCCGTCACGCACGTCGACGTAGCGCCCGGCGGCGCGGCGGCTGGCACGCAGCGGAGTGGCGCGCGGCACCGCGCAGCCTGAATTCACCCGGTACGGCGAAAACGCCGTGACTGCGGCCCTTGCCAACCATTTCACACGCACTGCCGGCTGGTATTTATTGCGCGCTGATATCTTCATCGGCCTATCCCGGCGTATTCTGTGCCCGGTCACCACAGCTGGCCTTTCACCTGCGCAGACACTTCCGGTTATGGATAACGATTTAACGGCTCTGCGCGCACGCACTGGGGATTGTTTTCCGCCCTCTGATAATGTCGGGCCGTCACTAGGCTTGAAATAACGGGGAAATTCAGCCTGCTTCGGCGGTTCTTTGCCACAGCCATTCAATAGCGTCAAATTGGTCGGCTCAGCGCAAGCCGCCCCTCGGCGGGTTTAACGGGCAAGCGGGGGATAAAGCTGTGCTCCGGGGATTGACGTGACGCGGGCGCCTGCCCACGCGGGTCGGCTGCGGCTATCGGAACGATTCGCGTTCGCGCTCGTGTTCGCGCTCATGGCCGGGTTTGTCGTGACCATTACCGTGTCGGCCGCCGGGCTGCACTTTTCGCTGCCGGGCGGCCCCGCCGCGGTCGCGGGCACACAGACCACCCCCGCCGACGAGGCCGGCTCGCTCAAACTGCAGTCCGCCGGCGCTGGCGCCGTGCAGAATGCGGAGCGGTCGGCTGCCGGTCATACCGTGCCGGTCCGGCCGGCCTCGCCCCGGCTCAACGCCATGCTGGCAGCGGCGCTACGCACGGTCCTGAGTACTCATCACGGCACAGTCGCAGTCGGCGTGATCGACGTGACTACAGGTCAGCAGGCGTTGTACCACGCCGGGACGCAGTTCCCCGCCGCGAGCATCATGACGGCAGACATCCTGGCCGCCTTGCTGATCCGGCATCAGCAGTCCGGGACATCAGTGACCAGCAGGCAGGCGCGCCTTGCCGCCGCGATGATGGAGAGCGGCAGCGACACCGCCGCGGCTGGTCTCTGGCGGGCCATCGGGGGCGGGAACGGGGCTGCGTCCGCCAATCACCTGCTCAAGCTGAGTCACACCAGTTCCGCCAGTGGCGACCAGTGGGACCTCGCAAGCACCACGGTGGCCGACCAGCTTGCGCTCCTCACGGACCTGACCTCCGCTCGATCGCCGCTGGCCAGCGCTGCCCGGAATTATGCGCTCGGCCTGCTGGCCGGAGGACCGGCGGCCGAGCGCTGGGGCGTGGCGGCGGCTGCCAGCGGCGGCTCGGGCTATGCAGTCGGCGGCGGGCTGCCTGCCGGGCCCGTGTGGGACGTCAACAGCATCGGCGTCGTCACGCACGCCGGCCAGGTGCTGCTCATCGCCGTGCTGTCGGGCCGCAGCCCCACCGAAGCCGCGGGCCGCTCGCTCGCATCGGCCGCCGCGGCCGCGGCGGCCGACGTCGCGACCAGACGGGCATCCTGAGCTGCGAGGGAGACAAGGGCCGGCGCGAGCCCTCGACCCGGCCTCGCGCTAGGTGGGATTACTCGCCCAGCGCATGCGCAGCGGCATAGATGGCGTCAACGAGACTGTCCGTGGCCGCGAACAGCCCTGCCGCTTCGCTCTCGGGCGGGGCTTGCCTACCCTGGCCGCCCACGCCAGCTAGCTGCCCCGTGTCGGCGGCGCCGGCGGCTCCATCTGCTGGTCGCTGCCAGATCGCCTGCTGCTCCGCTCGCAGGGGCGGCAGGCGGCCGGGTGGCTGCAGCAGCCGTGCCGGGGCCGGCTGACCTCGGCCCGTGCTTCGGTCAGCCGTGCCTGGGCCGCCCGTGCTTAGGTCAGCCGTGCTTAGGTCAGCCGTGCCTGGGCCGCCGGTGCCTGGGTCGGCTCGCAGCGCCGCCGCAATCCGGTCCGTCGCCTCCGCCACACCCGTCGCCAGCTCGTCGAGGTCGGGCTGCAGGGCTGCATCATCCGAGCTGGTCTTGCTGGCATGGTGAGTGGTGACCGCAGCTCCAAGCGTGATCAAAGCCTGGGCGATCCGGTGGCCGGCCGAAGTCAGCGCCAGGGCGGTGCTCGCGCTCATCGGCGGGTGCTCGGGCTCGCCGGCCAGCCGGTTCGCTGACGCCTCCGCGTCGCTGCGGGCTCGGCGCGCAGCGAGCTGGAGCGTGCCGAGCCGAGACACCTCGGTATCTCCCGGTCTGGTGTACGCACGCAGCAGCGCGCGGCCATAGGTGCCCTGGGCGTCGATCACCCGGGCGAATTTCTCGGCCGCTGATGTGCCCTCCCAGGTGGGCCACAGCAGGTAGGCCAGGATGGCAAGGCCAGTGCCGATTCCGGTGCCGATAAGCCGGGCGACCGCGGTCGGATCGGGCGGCAGGCCGAGCAATGCGAGCATCACGACAACGAAGTCGGTCAGGAACACCGCATACAGCAGATAGTTGACGGTGAAAACCGCGTAGGCGGCCACCAGCGACACTGCGATGACGAATACCAGGGCCGTGAGGCTGACCTTGACAAGCAGCACTGTGGCCACGCCGAGGCCGGCTCCCGCGACGGTGCCAGCGGCGCGCTGGAGTCCGCGGTAGAGCGTCGAGCTGTAATCAGGTCGCAACACGATGAAGATGGTCAGCACTATCCAGTACCCGTGACTAAGGCCAGAGGCCTGCGCGATCACCTCGGCAAGCGCAGCCAGGACCGCCAGGCGCAGCGCGTGCCGGCCAGCCTCGGACGACATGCCTAGGCTGGCGCGAACGGTCAGCAATGCGTCTGGCCGCCAGGACCGGCTGATCGGCTGTGGGCTGTCGCGACCCGCCTGCCCGGAGCGTGGCTCCGCGGCGTTCAGGCGCTCGGCAATCCGGCTAGCGCTGCGCAACTGGCTGAGAAGCGACTCGGCGGCCCAGTGCCAGCCGGTGCCACTCTCCGCTGAGACGCCATCCAGCGCACTTCTGGCAGCGGTCAGGTGCCCGGCACGCAGGACCGGACGACCGCCGATGGCTGCCGCGAGCTCGGTCAGCGCGCGTGCCGCCGCATCGAGGACGCGGCTGGGGCCGGGCCCGGGCGAAGCACCGTGCGGGCCGACGGACAGCGCCGTCAGCGTGGCCCGGATCCGCTCGGCTTCCTCGGCCAGGTCGAGCATGTACTCGCGCGCTGCTGTCCGCATGAGCGGGTTGGGGTCGCGCAGGACATAGCTCGCCGTGAGCTGCAGCGGACTTGGCGGGGTCTGGCGGCCGGCGATGACGTCGGCGGCATACCCGGCCAGGTCGGCGTACGTGGTGGCGAGCGCGGTGCGCTCCGCGCTGCCCCGGTTCACGGCCCAGGACGAGATCACCAGCAGCGCCTGCCACAGGCCGCCTGCGAGGACCAGGGCTGCCCGCACGACCGCCGGGCCAGGACCGAGGGGCAGGGCACTGGCGATCAGGAGCGCGACCGGCCACTGGAGCGTGACCGCCAGGACCGTCGGGCCAAGAGCGGCGAGAATGCCGGTGACGTAGGCCCACGCAAACACCGCCGGGACCAGCAGCCATGGCCGGCTAGCCGCGGCGGTCGCGCCGACGAATGTCGACACTGCCATGCCCGCGGCCGCAAAGAAGACGGCCACGACCCTGGTGCGGCTGACGCCGCGGAACGACACGAAGCCGGCGGGCACGGCGCCCAGGGCGGCGTAACTGCCGTACTCGATCTTGCCGGTGGCTATGCCGATGATCAGTGGCGTCAGGACGCCGATCGTGGCGCGCACCGACTGGCCGAGCGCGAGGTCGCCCCAGTGGAACGCGCCGAAGTCGAGCCAGCCTGACTTGCTCAGCTCGGCGGCGAGGAACGCCCGGCCGCCGCGCAGGTCGGACAGGAAGCGGCGCCCGGCCCGCCGGGCGGACGGTCCGGGCGGCGTCAGCGGGTTGGCGGGCAGCTGACTGGCCGGCTCGTCAGGCCGACCGGACCGGTCGGTAAACGGGCTGCCACATGAGCGCCTGGACGTAGCCAGGCAGGTCGTCGGGCACGGTGGCGGCCGCAACGCCGTCAGCGATGGCCGTCTCCGCGACGGCGATCGCGACCATCAATGACGTGTCGCGCAAAGCGGCGATCTCGGGCAGCAGCGAGGCGCCGTCGGCGCTGGCATCGACCAGTCGCGCGACGGCGTGCGCGGCGGCGCTCAGCATGTTGTCGGTGATCTTGCTGGCCCGTACCGCGATGGCGCCAAGGCCGAGGCCAGGGAAGACCAGTGCGTTGTTCGCCTGGCCGATCACATAGGTGGTGCCCCGGTAGTCGACGGGCGGGACTGGCCCGCCGCTCGCCACCAGCGCCCTCCCGCCGGTCCACTCGATCAGGTCGGCGGCCCTGGCCTCGGCCAGCTCGGTCGGATTGGACATCGGCATGATGATCGGCCGGTCGGCGTGCGCGGCCATGTCCTTAATGATGTCCTCAGTGAAGGCGCCGCCGCGAGCGGAGGTTCCGATCAGCACGGTTGGATGCACGCGATGGACTACCTCGCTGAGCGGGATACCGCCGACGGTCTCGTCGCGGTGCCAGCCGGCCACCTCGGCGGGGTCCCGGCCGTATTTGCGCTGACCGTCGGACAGCCCCTCGGCGTCGGCGACGAGCAGGCCGTGCCGGTCCACCGCCCAGAACCTGGCCCGTGCCTGCTCCGGGGACAGGCCGCCAGCTACCAGCGCCGCGGTCAGCTGGTCGGCAACGCCGGTGCCCGCCGATCCGGCGCCGAAGATCACGATCCGGTGGCTGGTCAACCCGATCCCGGTGGCCGCGACGGCGGCCAGGACGGCGGCCATATTGACCGCGCCGGTGCCCTGGACATCGTCGTTGAAGGTCGGCAGCACGTCTTGGTACTGAGTGAGCAGGCGCCGCGCGTTGGCCGTGGCTATGTCCTCCCAGTGCAGCAGCGCGTGCGGGAAGACCTTCTTGACCGCGGCCACGAACGCGGCGATGAACGCGTCGTACTGAGCCGGCGGTACCCGCGGGTGCCGGTTGCCGATGTACATGGGGTCGTCCAGCAGGCTCTGCCGGTCGGTGCCGACGTCCAGCATGACCGGCAGGGTCCGGCCGGGATCGATGCCCGCCGCCGCCGTGTAGACCACGAGCTTGCCGACGGCGATGCTCATGCCGCCGACGCCCCAGTCGCCGATGCCCAGGATCGCGCCGGCGTCGGTGGCGACGATCAGGTCCACATCGTCGCTGCCGAGGCCGTATGCCTCCAGCGACTGCTCGATGACCTCTGGCTGGTCGACCGACAGGTAGACGCCGCGCGGCCGGCGGTACTCATGGCTGTAGTTCTCGATGGCCTGCCCGACCGTGGGGGTGTAGATGACCGGGAGCATCTCGCTGAGGTGATCGGCCAGGACCCGGTAGTACAGGACCTGGTTGCGGTCGTGCAGCTCGTTCAGCAGTACGTTCCGGGCCAGGTTGGACGACTGCCGGAGGAACTGGGCATAGACCCTGTCCGCCTGCTGATCGAGGGTCAGGTGGCCGGCTGGGATGAGGCCGACCAGCCCGAGATCCGCGCGCTCGGCGTCGCTGAACGCCGTGCCCTTGTTGATCCTCGGATCGGCCAGCACCTGACGCCCGCGCAGGGTCGTGCGCCAGGCGCCGTCCTGATCGTGCCACTGCGTGCGCACCCAGCAACGTCCCTTCAGCCGTGCTCTGACGCCCATCGGCATGGCGTCCGCGTCGCAGCCATAGTGCCAGGGTCGCGGCCGGCCCGCACTGCCCGGCTCGGTCAGGCTGCTCCGCCGGCGTCCAGGTCGTCGCCAGACCACATCGCACGGACGGTATCGATAGTGTCCGCTTCGGCGGGGCTCTTATCCGGCCGGTACCGCAAGACCCTGGCAAACCTCAGCGTGACGCCGCCTGGGTACCTCGTGCTGGCCTGGATGCCGTCGAATGCGATCTCGATCACCAGCTCGGGCCTGACCCGCACGACGCCGTGCCGTGGCGCGTCCGAGTCCCGAACGGGCGGGTCGGCCAGCTCCAGCAGCCGATCTGTCTGCCAGGCAAGCAGCGCGTCGGTCATGCCTTTGAAGGTCTTGCCTAGCATGATCGCGCCGCCAGTCGCCGGGTCTCGCGCGCCCAGATGCAGGTTGGACAGCCAGCCCTGGCGCCGGCCGTGACCCCACTCTGCCCCGAGCACCAGCAGGTCGAGTGTGTGCCGTGGCTTGACCTTGATCCACTCGCTGCCGCGGCGGCCAGCGCCGTAGGGAGCATCGAGCGACTTGACGACAACCCCTTCGTGGCCGCGTTCGATGGCCGCGGCGAAGAACTGCTCGGCCTCGGCTAGGTCGGCGGTGACCAGCCTCGGGATCACCAGCTCTGGCGGCGCCACGGCGGCGAGGGCGGCGAACCGCTCAGCCGCGGGCGCATCGAGCAGGTCAGTGCCGTCAACGTGCAGCGCATCGAACAGGAATAGCGACAGCGGCAGCTGTCCTGCTTCGCTGCCCTCGGCTGCCTGGCTAGCCGCTCGCGCGGCCGTGACCTGGAAGGGCTGGGGTCGCCCGTCGGGCCGCAGCGCAACCGCCTCCCCGTCCAGGACAGCCTGCGACACCGCGAGTGACATTGCGGCCTGCGCGATCTCCGGGACCCGATGGGTGATGTCGTCCAGGGTCCTGGAGAAGACCCGGGCACCCCCGCCGGTGCGATGCACCTGCACCCTGACACCGTCAACTTTCCACTCCAGCGCGGCCGGCGAGATCCGCTCTAGAGCCGCGGCGACGGTCGGCGCGGCTGCGGCGAGCATGGGCCGGATGGGGCGCCCGACCTGGAGCGAGACAGATCGCAGTGCGGCGGCTGCGGCATCGTGGTCACCGCCAGCGCCCAGCGCCGCCGCCGCGGCGGCCGGCAGCGAGCCACTGAGCTGGTGCGCCCGGCGCACCTCGGCGCCCGGCACGCCAGCCGCCCTGGCGATGGCGTCAGTCATGACGCCGTCCAGGGCCCCCTGCCGCAGGTCTCCGGCGAGTAGCCGGATCAGGAACTGGCGCTCGGCCTCGGTGGCCCGACTCAGCAGGCCGGCTAGGAGCCGGCGGCGTTCGGCTTGCGAGCCCTGGCCAGCGAGTGAGCCGATCTGGCCGAGCGCGTCGTCGGTGTCCGCCAGGGTCAGCTGCGGGGCGCTCGCAGGCGCGCCTAGACCTGCCGCTGCGGACGCCGGGCTCGGCCCGTAGCCGCCGATCAAATCTGTCAGCGCCGCATAGCCGACGCCGATCTGCCGCTGCGTGAGATCGCCGGAGAGAAAGGAAACAGCCACCGCGATCTCAGCGGCCGGGACGTCCCGCAGGAGCGCGGCGATGTGGTCGATCTTGGCTAGGCGCCCCGGCGACGCCGCGACCAGTGCGGACGTGCGCACCACGCTGTCCAGCAGCATCTCGCTACAGCCATCCTTTCCGCCGCGCGATCTCGACAGCCTCGGCCCGGTTCCGGGCGCCAAGCTTCTGAATCGCCGCGGACAGGTGATTGCGCACCGTACCGGGTGACAAGTGCAGCCGCCCGGCGATATCGGCGATGGCGTCGTGGCTGGCCGCAGCCGCCAGCACCTCGCACTCCCTGGCCGTCAGCGGGCTGTCGCCCAGCGCCAGCGCGGCCGCGGCAAGCGACGGATCGACGACTCGCTCGCCGACGGCCACCTTCCTAATGGCTGCGGCCAGGTCAGCGGCCGGGGCGTCCTTGAGCAGGAACCCGCTGGCGCCTGCGGCCATCGCGGCGCGCAGGTATCCAGGCCGGTCGAAGGTGGTCACAATGACGACCTTGCCCCTGAATCCGGACGCAGTCAGCTGGCCGGCTACCTCGATGCCGCTCGGGCCGGGCATCTCGATGTCGAGCACCGCCACGTCGGGATGGTGCTTGCGGGCCATGGCGAGCGCTTCCTCGCCATCAGCGGCCTCGGCCACGACCTCGATGTCGCTCTCAAGCTCCAGCAGCGCAACAAGCGCCTGACGGACCATGGTCTGATCCTCGGCAATCATGATCCGCACCGTCACCCGCCCATTGTCCCGCCAGCCGGGCTGAGCGGTACGACTACCCGCAGGCGGAAGCCATGCGGCTCGACCGTCCCGGCTGCCAGCTCGCCACCGAGGATCCGCACCCGCTCGGCCAGGCCGGCCAGGCCCGAGCCAGCGAAGGCCGGCCTGGCCCGGCTAGCCGCTGACCGCCCGCCGGGACCGGCCGTCAGCGCTGGCACGCTGGCCGGGCCGCCCACCTGCTCGGCGGCGGCTGGCCCGTTGTCGCTGATCGTCACCGTCGCCGTCGCCTGGGCCGTGGTGACGACGATGGCGACGTCGGTAGCGTTCGAGTGCCGCACAACGTTGGTCGTGCCCTCGCGGACGGCCCACGCCAGTGCGGCGTCGATGTCTTGCGGCAGGTCGGCGTCGGCCGCCGAGCTGATCTGGCTGCTGATGCCGGCCGCGTCGAGCAGCTGGCGGGCCGCGACGAGCTCGCCAGCCAGGTCCGGTTGCCGGAAGCCTGCCACCGCCTCGCGGACGTCGGCCAGGGACTGCCTGGCCACCGACTCGAGCTCGGCGATCTCCCTGGCTGCCCGCGCCGGATCGGCGCCCATGACGCGGCCTGCCAGCTCTGCCTTGAGCGTGATCAGCGACAGCGAATGGCCGAGCAGGTCATGCAGGTCGCGCGCGATCCGCAACCGCTCCTCGGCGACAGCTGCCCTGGCCAGCTCCGCCCGCGTGCGCCGCAGCATGCGGAGGGTGTCAGCACGTCGCCCGGCACTGTAGGCGAAGAGCCCCGCCAACGGCGCGATGACCACGGCGGCCAGGATCAGGCCAGACTGGTACCCGTTGACAACCGAGACGGTCAGCCCGGCGATGCCGCACGCTGTGCCGCCGATGACCACCGGAAGCCGCGACTGGCTGTACCGGCCGAATGCCGCTGCCGCCACGGCCAGCGCTGCGATCCAGTTCGCGCCGCCGATCGCGAACAGCGCGATGCCGAGCGCCAGGATGACGGCGAGCGAGAACCACGGAATGGGATGGCTGCCGACGTCACGGGAGGTCACTCGCCAGCAGACGAGCCCGGCTAGCACGATGGCGCCGAGTACCTGGAACCAGCGGCGTCCATCGAGCGGATGCCCCAGCAGGCTGATCGCCGGCTGGAGCAGGACGAAGGCGATCAGGACGCTGACCAGGACCCGCCGCAGCTCGGTCCCCGAGCCCCCATCCGCGTACTCGCCAGTCAGGGCGGACTGGTCGCGGTTCATCCACCCAGGCTAGGCAGCGGCGGCCGCGCCGTCATGTCCTGCCAGTCCGGACCTGGCTATGACAGATGTCATAGCCAGGCCTCTCCGGACCGGTCCGATGGCGAACCAGCTAGACGATCTGAGAATGCCCGTTCATGTCGGGGTCGGGCGGGGCTTCCTCATCAGCAACCGTGACGGACTCGGACTCAGCGGGCTGCCGGAGCCGCATGGCCACGAACACGCCACCGCCAGCAGCCGCGACCAACAGGCCAATCCCGGCGATGAGACCCCGGCGTCGTGGCTTCTTCCGGACCGGCGCATCGATCTTGTGCGCCGCGTTGAGGAGCGCGCTGGAGATCGTCGGCGCGAGGCTGTCGCTAATGGCGCGCGCGGACTGCTCGAGCTGCGGTGCGGCCCACGCTCTGGCCGCGTCGACCTTGGGCGTTGCCCAGGCGAGCGCGCCATCGGCGCCCTGGCGCACTGATGTGCCGGCGGTCCTGGCGAACGGAACGGCCTGCTGGGCGGCGACCTGTGCCTGCTGGGCTGCCTGCTGTGCTGCCTGCTGGGCCATCGGCAGGCTCTTGCTCGCGAGCGGCCCGACCTGGCGCGCCGCATAGGCAGCCTGCGCGCGTAGCCCGCTACTATCGTTTATCTGGTTTTTCCTGGTCAAGACAGACACAAAGACCTCCCGATGTTCTTCCCAGGCTGGACACCTTCCCTGCAAACGTCACGCCAACCACGGCGACGGCAGCGCCGCAGCGCTGGGGCAGCCTGACCAGAGCGCCATCCGGCCGTGGGAGGATTCTTCTATGACCAACACGCTGACCGCGACGCTGCGGACTAGCCGGGGGCCTGTAGTCGTCCGGCTCTTTCCTGATCACGCACCTAAGACTGTGCGCAACTTCGTCGAGCTGGCCGAGGGCGGCCGGGAGTGGACGAACCCGGTTACGCGCAAGCCGAGCCAGGACCGCCTTTACGACGGCACGATCTTCCACCGGGTCATCCCCGACTTCATGATCCAGGGCGGCGACCCGCTCGGGACCGGTACGGGCGGGCCTGGTTACAAGTTCGCCGACGAATTCCACCCGGACCTCTCGTTCGACCGGCCCTACCTGCTGGCGATGGCGAACTCGGGCCCTGGTACCAACGGCTCGCAGTTCTTCATCACCACGGTGCCGACGCCGTGGCTGAACAACAAGCACACCATTTTCGGCGAGGTCATCGACGGCGCGAGCGTCATCGATGAGATCAGCCGGGCACAGACCAGCCGCGGTGACCGCCCTGTCACCGACGTAGTGCTGGAGGCAGTCGAGATCGGGCGCGACGACAGCGAGTAGAGCGGTCCCGTAACACATGGCCAACCCCCCCGACCAGGATCAGGACCAGACCCAGGCTGCGCCGCCCGTCTGCTATCGGCACCCAGGCCGGCCGACGTACGTGTCGTGCGTGCGCTGCGGCCGGCCGGCCTGCCCTGATTGCCTGCGCCCCGCCGCTGTGGGCCATCAGTGCGTCGACTGCATCCGGGGTCAGGGTCGGACCGTACGCCAGGCGAGCGGCCGGTTCGGCGGCGCGGTGCCGGCCGGCGCCCGCATTACCTATGCGATCATGGCCGTTAACGTCCTGCTGTACATCGCCGAGCTGGCACATCCGAGCCTGGCGCAAGACTGGTCGATGCTGGGCATCGCGCGGACTCAGAACGGGCAGCTCGTCGGAGTCGCGGATGGCCAGTGGTACCGGCTTATTACGTCGGCCTTCCTGCCCGGTACCGGCGGCCTCGGCATCCTGGACATCGCCTTCAACTTGTGGGCGCTCTACATCGTCGGGCCGGCCCTCGAACGCACGCTGGGCAGCGCCAGGTATCTGGCGATCTACCTGGCCAGCGCACTCGGCGGCTCGATCGCGTACTTCTTCATTGCGCCCCCCAACGTTCAGGCGCTGGGCGCGTCAGGGGCGATCTTCGGCCTGTTCGGCGCCTGGTTCGTGCTCTCCAGGCGCCTTGGACTTGACTCCCGTCAGGTCGTGTTCCTGATCGTGCTGAATCTGGCTATCGGCTTCGCCGTGCCCTTCATCGCCTGGCAGGCCCATGTGGGCGGGCTAGTCACCGGCGGGCTCCTGACGGCGGCCTACGCCTACGCGCCTCGACGCAACCGAACGTTGATTCAGGTCAGTGCCACGGTGCTCATCGCTGCGCTGCTCGTCGTCGGGCTAGTAGTCAGGGACTACCAGCTGGCCGGGACGGTCCTGCTCTAGCGCATCTGCCTTCGCAGGTCATCGCCATTTCGTCGCCAGGCCGAGGCCGCCGACGATGAAGGCAAACCCGACGACGAGGTTCCAGCCGCCGAGGCCGCCGATCGGCCAGCTCTGCTGACTGACGTAGAAGACGATGATCCAGATCAGGCCCAGGATCAGGCTGCCGAGCATCGCAGGCACCAGCCACGGCGGGCTCACCTTCGCCTTGGCGGACCGGGGCGGTGGCGTGTAGACCGCCTTGCTTCTGACGCGGGACTTCGGCACGGTCGTCTCCTGAGTCACTGCTGGTTACCCGCCGGCCAGCTGCCCGGCGGGACAGGCGCGCGCCACCGGGCGCGACCTGTCGCCGTAAGCGTAGTTGGTCGCGCGGGATGGCGCGCCTCGCTACGGCGACGCCGTTCCTGAGGGCGTGCTGGATGGCGTGGAGCTCGGCGACGTCGGCGGCGTGGTCACCTGAGGAGCCACGACGAAGATCGTGATCGCGGAGCCGGACGGCAGGGCGGTCCCGACCGGAGGGCTGGTCTGGTAGACGGTGCCTACCGCGCCATTGCCCGCGCCGGGCTGCACCGTGACGTTGTAGTTGTACGGCGCGCTGCTGAGCAGGGACTGCGCCTGCGCCTGCGTCATGCCGAGCACGCTGGTCGGCACCGTCACGGTTGCACCGGTCACGCTGATGGTGACGGTGCTGCCCACGGGCTGGCTGGTGTTGCCCGACGGCGTCTGGCTGATGACGGTGTTGGCTGGCGCAGTCGGTGACTGGCCCGCGATGACCGCCACCTGGAAGCCGGCCTTGCGGAGCGCCGAGATGGCGGGGCCGCGGGTCTCGCCCACGACGGGCGGCACCAGCTTCGTCGCCACTGGCTTCGGGCCGATGGAGTAGACGATGCTCACGGGGCTGCCCTTCGGCTCGTTCGAGCCGAACGCCGGGTTAGTCGAGATCACCAGGTCCTTGGTGACGGACGCTGACTGCTTCGCTGTCACGGTGCCGACCTTCAGGCCGACGCTGGTGATGGACTGCTCGGCGGCGGTCAGCGGCGAGTTGATCACGTTCGGCACCGCCACCCCGCCGCTGTTGCCAGTCACGTACTTGATCAGCACGATGGCTGCGATCAGCACCACCACCACAGTGGCCAGGACCACCCAGGGCCAGACACGACGCTGACGCTGGGGCGGGCCGTCCGGGCCGCCGTCCTCGGGTCCGTATCGGTACGGCGGGATCCCAGCTGTGCGGCCGGCGACCTGCGTGGCTGTACTGCCCATCCGGCGCGTACCTGCGCCGTAGCCGTCGGCGAGCATCGGCGCGGCCACCGGCGCTCCCGAGAGCGCGCGCTGAATGTCGTTGCGCATTTCGCCCGCGGACTGGTACCGGTCGCCAGGGTCCTTCTGCATGGCCTTGAGGACGATCGCGTCAGCCCAGCCCGGCACCTCCCGGTCGACTTGTGACGGGGGCACCGGGTCTTCCTTGACGTGCTGGTAGGCGATCGCCACGGGCGAGTCGCCGGTGAACGGCGGCCGGCCGGTCAGCAGCTCGTAGAGCAGGCAGCCAGTCGAGTACAGGTCGCTGCGCGCGTCGACCCGCTCGCCCCTGGCCTGCTCCGGTGACAAGTACTGAGCAGTGCCGATCACCTGGGCGGTCTGCGTCATCGTCATCTGCGAGTCCGAGACCGCCCTCGCGATGCCGAAGTCCATCACCTTGACGTCGCCGGACCTGGTGAGCATCACGTTGCCCGGCTTGATGTCCCGGTGCACGATGCCATTGCGATGGCTGTAGTCCAGTGCCCGCAGGACGCCGTCGGTGATCTCGGCCGCGCGCTCGGGCAGCAGCCTGCGATCGTCGCGCAGCAGGTCACGCAGCGTCCGGCCGTCGACGAACTCCATCACGATGTAAGGCACCGGGAGGCTGCCCGCCATGTCCTCGCCGGTGTCGTAGACAGCGACGATGGACGGGTGGTTCAGCGAAGCTGCCGACTGGGCTTCCCGGCGGAACCTCGCCTGGAACGTCTGGTCCCTGGCGAGGTCATCACGGAGCGTCTTAACCCCGACAATTCGGTCGAGACGGATGTCGCGGGCCCGGAACACTTCGGCCATGCCACCCCGCCCGACGATGCCGTCGAGCTCGTAGCGGCCACCGAGGAGCCGGGGCTGAGTCATGTCGCGCACTTACGTTACCGTCCTGCTTATCAGGGGCTGCGACCAGCATGACAGGCCGGGGTAGCAGCCATCGTCCCGGCTTGTGGCCTTGCTCGGCGGCGGCGCTGCAGACCTGCGGCCGCCGTCAGTTCGGATGCTCATGAATGCGCTCCCAGGTAGGCCTTGATCACCTGCACGGCGATGGGCGCAGCAGCATCTGCGCCGAACCCGCCGCCCTGCACGATGACGCCGACGGCAATCGGCGATGCAGACCCGTTGGTGCCAGGCACGAAGCAGGTGAAAACGGCATCGTTGAGGTTGCCATTGCTGATGCCGTTCTGCGCCGTGCCAGTCTTGCCGTCGATCGTGATCCCGCCCGTTGCCTGCGGTCCGGCTGTGGCGTAGGCGGTCCCGCCGGGGTTGTGAGTGACCTGATACATCATTGACTGCACATAGCCGGCCACGGTTGGCGAGACAGCCTGGCTGAGCGTGGCAGGCTGGGCGCGCTCGATGGTAGACAGTCCGGGGCCGACGACCTGCTGGACCAGGTACGGATACTGGAGCGTGCCGTGGTTGGCGATGGCTGCCGAGAACATCGCCTCCTGCAGCGGCGTTACCGCGTCGTTGAATTGCCCGATGGCCGAGAACGCCGTCAGCGACGGGTCCGTCCAGCCCTTCACCTCGGGAAGCACGCTCGGCACGACTGGCAGCGGGATGGACAACGGCTTGTTCATGCCGAACTGGCTCGAGTAGTTCCGCAGCACCGGGGCCGTCAGCTTGATGCCGAGCGCGCCGAACGCCGTGTTGCAGGACTGGTAGAAGGCCTGGATAATCTGCGGATTCCCGTCAAAGCACGTCTCGCCGCCGTCGTTGATCAGGTGATTGCCGTTCGGGAGCGTCAGGACCGTCGGCGCAGGCACGAGCGTACTTGGGTTGGCGACCTTTCCTGTCGAGAACGCAGCCGAGCTCGTGATGATCTTGAATGACGAGCCGGGCGGATAGGTCTCCTGGGTGGCCCGGTTTAGCAGCGGCTGAGCCGGATCTCGCAGCAGCTGGTTGTCGATCTTGTCGAACTGGGTGCCGTTGAAGGTCGTCAGCGCGTTCGGGTTGAAGGTGGGATACGAGGCCAGTGCCAGGATGGCGCCGGTACTTGGCTGGATCGCCACCACCGCGGCCGCATGCCCGCCGTCGTTGGTGAGCGCCGTGTACGCAGCCGTCTGCGCGGCCGGGCTGATCGTCAGGTCGACGGCCGCCCCCTGCTTTTGCTTGCCGGTCAGCAGGGCCGTGAAGTTGTGCACGGTCAGCCGGGGATCGGTCCCGGCCAGCAGGCTGTTCTCCGCCTGCTCAATGCCGGACTTGCCGTAGATCGTGTCATAGCCAGTGACGGGCGCGTAGATCTTGCCGTCCGGATAGTAACGCTGGTAGACGTCGGTGCCCTTGATCAGCCGCGAGTCGGCGATCTTGACCTCGGTGCCGTCACCACCGGCGAGGATCGCGCCGCGCTGGTAGGTGAACTGCGCGTCGAACACCCTGACGTTGTGCGGCTCGTCGGCCAGCTTGGTGGTCTCGAACCCCTGCACGTAATTGACGTTGAGCAACAGCAGCGCGAACAGGACCAGGCAGGCCAGTGAGATGCGAAGAATTGCGCGGTTCATGCCGCCCGCACCACCTGGGTCATGCCTTCGTCCTGGATCGGCTGCGGCGCGGGCTTGCGCGCCGAGTCACTGATCCGGATGAGCACTCCAACCAGGATCCAGCTGGCCACCAGCGAAGAACCGCCCTGGGATAGGAACGGGGTCGTGACCCCGGTCAGCGGGATAAGGCCGGTGACGCCACCGACAATCACGAAGATCTGCAGTCCGAGGACGAATGACAGACCGCCAGCCAGCAGCTTGGAGAACGGGTCCTTGACTGCGAGCGCCGCCCGCAGCCCGCGCTGGACGAGGAGCCCGAAGACCAGCAGCAGGGCCATGACCCCGACGAGGCCAAGCTCCTCTCCGAAGGCGGTGAAGATGAAGTCGCTTTGCACCAGCGGCGTGAAGTACGGCTGGCCGTGCCCGAGACCGGTGCCAAAGAGGCCGCCGTACGCCATTCCCTCGAGGCCCTGGACCAGTTGGAACGAGGAGTTGAGCGGATTGCTGCCCTGGAACGGATGCAGCCAGATGGTGAACCGCTCCATCACGTGGCTGGAGAGGTTAGCCGTGATGAAGGTTCCGGCGAGGAAGAGGCCAACGCCGATGAGCAGCCAGGACGTCCGCTGGGTGGCGATGTAGAGCATGACCACGAACAGGCCGAAAAACAGTGCGGACTGACCGATGTCGGTCTCGAAGATCAGGATCAGCAGGCTCGCAGCCCAGGCGATCAGGACCGGGCCGAGGTCACGTGCGCGCGGCAGGTCGATGCCGAGTACGTGGCGCCCCGCCAGCGCAAGCACGTCCCGCTTGGACACCAGATAGCCGGCGAAGAACACGGCGAGCGCCAGCCGGGCGAACTCGCCCGGCTGGACGGACAAGCCTCCGAAGATAATCCAGACCTTGGCTCCGTTGACCGCGCTGTGGCTGGCCGGCAGCACGGCCGGGATGGCCAGCAGCAGCAGCCCGACCGCGCCGAGGGTATAGGTGTAGCGCTGCAGGACGCGCGCCTCGGAGATCAGGGCGAGTACCAGGACCAGCCCGACAATGCCGACGCCGGTGAAGACCAGCTGATACAGCGTCGTTGAGGTCGGCATCACCGGCGAGACGAGGTTGCCGGGGTTGCCCTGCCTGCCCGACTCCTGCAGGCGGTAGATCATCACGATGCCGAGGCCGTTGAGCAGGGCGGCAAGCGGCAGGAGCAGCGGGTCGGCGTACGGCGCGAACCGCCGCACCGCGACATGCGCGCCCACCATGATGAGGGCGAACACGACGATGTACCCAGGCAGGCCAGACGGCAGCTTGCCCCGGAGGCCCAGGCTCGCCGCGATATACGCAAGCAGTACCACTGCCACTGCGAACAGCAGCATGACCAGCTCAGTCCGCCGACGCCCGCGCGGCATCGGGACCTGGCGGTCGGCGGTTGCCGCGGCCGTCACCCTACCCCCGCTGCCGGGCACGACCCCGGCACGACTGGCTTCGGCGGGATCACCACCGCCGGCGTGTGCGTCTTCTTGTTGGCGGGCGCAGAGACCTTGCCGGCGTATTTCGCGGTCCAGGTGTCCAGCGCCTTCTGGTCCTGGTCGCAGGCGTAGGCGCGCTTGATGGACGTCAGGGTCGCCATGGTCTTGCCTAGCGACGTTGGCGTCGTGGGGATGGTCAGGTCACCCGGCACATGCGAGGTGGGCACACCGGTCCGGCGGTACACGTGCGACAAGTTGATCCAGGCGATCTTCTGATTGATGCCCCGGTAGATGCTGAGCTGAGCGCCGTCGGAAGCCAGATAGTAGTTGCCCTGCGTAGCCCGGTAGCCGACGTAGAGGCCGCCCACCACGAGCAGGATCAGAACAACGAAGACGGAGGTCACGACGGGCCAGCGCCGCCGCCGCTCGTCGTACTCGTCGTCGTCATCCTCGTCGTCCGCCACCGAGACCGCCGCAGCCCGCCGGCCGCGATGTCCGTTCAGGCTCGCGCCAGGCGCACCGGACGTCGGCCCGTGACCAGTTGGAGTGCCCGATCCGCCAGAAGCGGCTCGCAGCAGGGCGCTGATGTCTCCATGCGCTGCGGCACCTGCCATCTCCGCAGCGAGGGTCGGCGCGACCGGCCCGCCCACGCTGTCAACGACGTCGGCGACGATACAGGTGATATTGTCCGGTCCGCCGTTACGGAGGGCGAGGTCGATCAGCTGCTTCACGGCAAGGTCGGCGTCGGGGATGGTGGTCAGCACCTCGTGCACGGCCTCGTCCCCGACGACGTCGGTGAGACCGTCAGAGCAGAGCAGGTACCTGTCGCCGAGCAGGGCCTCGTGCATCGCCAGGTCGGGATCGGCGTCGGTGCTGCCCTGGAGCGCCCGCATGATCAGGGATCGCTGCGGGTGATTGGCGGCGGCTTCCGGGCTCAGCCGGCCCTCGTCGACCAGCGACTGGATCAACGTGTGGTCGCGGGTGATCTGGTAGAGGTCGCCGTCCCGGAGCAGATAAGCGCGGGAGTCGCCGATGTGGCAGACCGCGACCTGGGCGCCTGCCCACAGCAGCGCGGTCAGCGTCGTCCCCATCCCTTCGACCGCCGGGTCGGAGAGGCTCATGTCGTGCAGGGTGTTGCGAGCTGCGGCGACCGCCGCCGCCAGGGCGTCGAGCATGTCTTCGCTGTCGGTGAGATTCTGCTCGTCCAGCGGTGCGATCGCGGCAATGGCGACCGCGCTCGCCACCTCGCCGGCGGCGTGCCCGCCCATGCCATCGGCTATTGCGAGCAGCTGCGGCCCGGCGTAGGCGGAGTCCTCGTTGCCCTCGCGCAGTAGCCCCACGTCCGAGCGGAGCGCGTAGTGCAGTGCCAGGGTCATCTGCGCAGCTCCAGGACGGTCTTGCCAATGCGGATCGGGACGCCAATGGGCACGGGAGTCGGCTGAGTCACCTTCTGCCGATCCAGATACGTGCCGTTAGTCGAGCCGAGGTCTTCGACAAGCCACTGGCCGTCTTGCGGGAACAGTCGGGCATGTCGGGTCGAAGCGTAGTCGTCGGCGAGCACTAGCGTGGCGTCATCTGCGCGCCCGATGGTGATCTGCTGATCAGTCAGGCCGAGGCTCGTCCCGGCCAGCGCGCCACTCGTCACCAGCAGCTGCTGCGGCGCGGAGCGCGCAGTCCTGGCCGGCTTGGCCGCGGGCCTCGGCTGCCTGGCGAGCTGCGCCCGAGCGGCCGAGCGCCGCCGCCGCTGCGAGGCCGGCCCGAACAGATCGGTCCGGACGACGCCGACAGCAGCGATCACGAAGAGCCACAGGACGGCAAGGAACCCGATCCTGATGAGGGTGAGCTCAAGCGGGTTCATCGGGTTATGAGTCCTTGGCGTACCGGTGGGATTGTCAGGATCGCTAATCAGTAGATGCTGTCCCTGCGGAAGACCAGGGTGGTCCGGCCGAGAGTGACCCTGGTGCCATCGGTCAGGGCGACTCGGCGCACAGGCTGGCCGTTAACGAACGTGCCATTAGTAGAGCCAAGGTCCACGAGCACGACCTCGCCGTCCTCGACCCGGATCTCGGCGTGATGGCGCGACACGCCTGGATCGACGAGCCGCAGGTCGCAGTCGGTGCCGCGGCCCAGGATGATCAGTGGTGTGCTGATCTCGTAGGTACGCTGGGTGCTGCCGTCCGGCGCGGCTTCCGGTCCCGAGACCAGTAGCCGCGGATTGCCGTGGAAGCCGCCCGCTGGCTGGGGCAGGTCACTGGCTGGGCGCCTGATCTCGCCATCCTCGACTGTCGTGCCCCTGATCACGCCGGAGAGGATCCGGAACGTACCAGTGGTCAGGTCCCGGACGCCCTCGAACCGCATCCGGACCGGGCCGACAAACGAGTAGCCCTGCTCCTTCGCGTACTCCCTGGCCAAGGTCGCCAGCTCGATGCCGAGACTGTCGGCGTAGACGTCGAGGCGCGCGTAGTCGTCCTCAGCCACCTCGACAACGAAGTCGTTCGGCACCAGCGTCCGGCCTTGCGCCACGATCGCGGCCCGGTCGTCCATCTCTCGCTGAATCGCGCTGGCGACCTCAACCGGCTGAAGCTCCGATTTAAACGCGCGCGCAAAGGCACCTTCGACCATCCCCTCGAGCCTGTGCTCAAAGCGCTGCAGCACTCCCACCGCGGTGCCCTCCTCTCCCTGCCGTATCCGATCGTATCGGCGATGTTGGACAGCTTGCGGACGTGCTAACCTGACTGCTGCTCCCAGGGCGGGTGGCGGAACGGCAGACGCGCACGGTTCAGGTCCGTGTGTCCGAGAGGACGTGAGGGTTCAAATCCCTCCTCGCCCACTCTCCGATCACGCGCTGGCCGCAGCTTAGGCGAGGATTTGGCCCTTGTCACCGGGATCAGCGGTCCTGTGGCCTCCTCTGGCACTATGGGCCGCATGATCGCCACGGAGGCGCTGAGCCAGGCCGGGCACGTCGCCGAGGAAGTTTTGTTTCCGGCTGCGATGAAAGTGGACGCCGCGGACCGGATCCCTGCTGCGCACTTCGACGCGCTGGCCAGGGCGGGACTGTACGGACTGGCCGGACCGGTCGGCGCAGGCGGACTTGACGCTGATCTGGCCACGTTCTGCAGTGTGATCGAGATCATGGCGGGCGGCTGCCTGGCGACGACCTTTGTCTGGCTCCAGCATCACTCGACCGTCCGCGCGCTGGCCGCATCACCGAACTCAGTCCTGCGTGACCACTGGCTGGAGTCCCTCTGCCTTGGCGCCAAGCGGGCCGGGATCGCGCTCGGCGGTGCCAGGCCCGGCCCGCCGCTATTGCGGGCTCGCGCCGTTCCCGGCGGTTACGTCTTCGACGGGTCAGCGCCGTGGGTCACTGGCTGGGACATGATCGACGTGGTCCACACCCTGGCCCGCGACGATTCCGGCAACATCGTCGCCGCCCTGCTCCCGGCCCAGGTCAGCGCCACGCTTACGGCGAGCCGGCTCGAACTGGTGGCAGTGAACGCCAGCCGCACGGTCGAGCTAGCGTTCGCTGGGCACTTCGTGCCGGCCGATCTGGTGAGCGGCATCATGCCGCACGCTCAGTGGCTCGTCAGGGACGCGGCCGGGCTTCGGCCCAACGGCTCGCTGTCGCTCGGAGTGGCCGGCCGCTGTGGCCGGCTACTCGAGCAGCTTGGCGGGAGCGCGGCCCAGTCGGGCGGTGCCGCCATAGTCAGGGCCGAAGTGGCAACGATCCGGGCCGGGCTGGACGCTGCTGCGGCGCTCCGATCGGACGAGGCAGCACTGCCTGCGGCCCGAGCCGCGGCTAGCGTCCTGGCCTTCCAGGCCGCCGGCCTCCTGGTCGCGGCCGCGGGCAGTCACTCGATCCTGGCCGGCGAGCATCCCCAGCGGCTGGCGAGGGAGGCGTTGTTCTTGCAGGTGTTCGGCTCGCGGCCGACTATCAAGGACCGCCAGCTAGCGCTGCTGACCCCGGGCGGCCCAGCTGCGCCTGGCCCCCATGAGGCTGGCCCCGATAAGGCTGGTTCGGGCAATTGACCAGATCAGGCAGAATCGATGTGTGCCTGAACTACCGGAGGTAGCGGCCCTCGCGGCCGATCTGCGCGAGCGTGCCGTCGGCCGGGAGATCGACCGGGCTGACATCGCCGAATTTTCCGTGCTCAAGACCTACGATCCGCCGCTGACTGCGCTGCGCGGCGCGCGGATCACCGGTACGTCGCGGCGCGGCAAGTTCCTAGACCTGATCGCCGAGCCTGCGGACGGCGGCGCCGCCCTGCACCTGGTCACCCATCTCGCCAGAGCAGGCTGGCTGCGGTGGCGAGACGCGCTGCCGGAAGCGCCGCCAAGGCCGGGCAAGGGGCCGCTGGCCTTCCGTCTCAGGTTCACCGACGGCTCCGGCTTTGACCTGACCGAGGCTGGTACGCGCAAGCGACTGGCGGTCTACCTAGTGACCGATATCGAGCAGATCCCGGGAGTGGCCTCGCTCGGGCCGGAGCCGCTCGACCCGAGCTTCACGCCGGACGTGCTGGCCGGGATCCTCGCCGGACGGCGTACCCAGATCAAGGGCGTGCTCAGGGACCAGAAGCTGATCGCGGGCATCGGCAACGCCTACTCCGATGAGGTCCTGCACGCGGCGAAGATGTCGCCATTCCGGCTCGCCTCCAGCCTGACGCCGCAAGAGGTCGCGGACCTGCATGCCGTCATCGTCGGCACCCTCACCGAGGCAATCGGCCGGTCGGACGGGCTAGCTGCCAGTGACCTCAAGAAAGAAAAGAAGGCGGGCCTGCGCGTCCACGGCCGGGCCGGCGAGGCGTGTCAGGTCTGCGGCGACACGGTGCGCGAGGTGTCGTTCGCCGACTCAGCACTCCAGTACTGCCCGACCTGCCAGACCGGCGGCAAGCCGCTTGCCGATCGGCGGCTGTCCCGCCTGCTGAAATAACCGGGCCGCCGCGGCCCTAGCTGAAGACGGCCTTCAGCTTGGCCCAGCGGGACAGATCGCAGCCGCCGTCGACGATGCTGTTGTGCACCTGCTTGCCGAAGTAGGTCCCGGTGACGGTGGCGCGACCCGCGCTCGCCATGATCATGGGGCACAGCATGTGGGCGGGCTGCGGTGCGAACAGGCTCGTGCCCGCCAGCAACCTGGCGCAGGCCGCGGCCGGATTGGTGGCAGTCCCGCCGGCCGGCTCGCAGCGCAGCGTGTAATGAGTCGCCGGAGCATGAGCGGACGCGGCAAAAGTCACCGCCAGCGAGACTTTCGAGGCTGCGGCCAGGTCGGCCGAGCTCGTGCCCGTGGTTGGTGCACCCGTGCTTGGTCCAACCGTGCTGCCGCATGCGGCGGCCAGCAAGGCGCAGGCGGCGACGGCCGCGCCGCGCGTGCGGATCATCCGATACGCGGGGCGTGGCCTGGGCTCATCAGGTAGTGGCGTCATAGCCATTGGACGTGCACATTCCCTTACTGGTTCCAGCCGGCCCTGGCTGATCTGAACGGCCGGGCATTTAGGTGTGCTCCCAGAAGGTTTGCGCAGTTCACCGGCCGTTGACCGGGGCCAGGTGGGACCATGAGGCCGTGGGCTGGAAGCTTTCGGTGACGCAGCGTGACCGCGATCGGATCGACCGGACCGCCCGCGCCGTGGTCGAATGCGCCGCCGACGCCATTATGGCGCTCGGCTCGGACCGGCGGGTAATGGTCTGGAATCCGGCGGCGGAGCGGCTGTTCGGCTGGACCGCAGCTGAGGTCGTCGGACTGGAAGCGCCATTCGTGCCGGAGGAATTGCGGGCCGAGCACAACGCTGTGCTTGAGCGGGTAGCGAGCGGCGGGCAGGTGTCTTTTGCCACGCGCCGCACGTGTAAGGACGGCTCGATGGTGGACTTGCGCATCGACGCGAGCCGCATGCTCGACAGCACGGGCGAGCTGACCGGCTGGGTCTGTGTCTGCCACCGCAGCGGCGACGACGAGGCCGTCCGGCACTACATGGCCGAACGGGCCAGAGTTGTGCGCCGCCTCGGCGATGTCGTCGCCGACATGAACGCCCAGCTCGATCTGGAGTCAGTGCTGGACCGCATCGCGGCCAGCCTCCGCGAGCTGACCCGCGCCGATGCCGGCGGCTTCGTGCTGATCGAGAAGGACAAGCTCCGGCTGGTGAGCCTGGACGGGCTTCCGGCTGAGCTACGCGGCCGGACAGCCGACCTGCAAAGCAGCATGGTCGGCCAGCTGATGCGCTCCGGCAAGACCGTGCTGATGGCCACGAGCGACTCGGGCGGCTTTGACGACCTGATCTGGGCGGCCCTGCCGGGCCTGCACACGATCACGCTCAGTCTGTCCCATGTGGGCGGGCGACCCTACGGTGCCCTGTATGCGCTGTACAGCGGGCGCAAGGTCGGCCACGTGGAGCTGGAACTGCTAGAGCTGCTGGCCGGGCACGCCAGCGTCGCGCTGTCCAACGTCACCGCGTTTGAGGAAGTCGTCCGGCAGCGCGCTTACGAGCGGGCGGTGATCGACGCGAGCGCGGACGGCATCGCGGTGCTGGACTCCGAGGGCCTGGTCCGGCAATGGAATCCGGCCGCTCACCGGCTCACCGGGCTCTCGCCGGAGCTGGCCACTGGCAGGCAGCCGCCGTTCCCGCTCCCGGAACCTGGCGCGAAGCTGACCTGCAAGCTTGCCAACGGACGCTGGATCGACCTGCTCTGCACCGGCCTGAGCGGCCGGGGAGAGAAGGTGCTCGACTTCCGCGATATCACCGCAGCGAAGGAACTCGAGGACGCCAAGGACCTTTTCCTGGCCACGACCAGCCACGAGCTCCGGACTCCGATCACCGTCGTGCAGGGCTTCGCCAGCACGCTGGCGAGCCGGTGGGACAAGCTGGCGGACGCTGACCGAAGGTCGGCCGTGCAGACCATCGCCGACCGGGCTGGCTCGCTGGCGCGGCTCGTCGAGCAGCTACTGCTCGGGTCGCGGGCCGGCGGAGATCAGCTGCCGGTCAGTAACGAGTCGTTTGACCTGGCCGCACTGCTGCGGGGCTCGGTCCAGGCTTTCCAGCCGCTCTCGGACCGCCATACGCTCGAGCTCGACATCCCCGGCACGCTGCCGCGGGCGAACGGCGACCCGATGGCGACCGACATCATCATCGGCCAGCTGCTCGAGAATGCCTTCAAGTACTCTCCGGCGGGCGGCCCGGTCACAGTCGGCGCACGAGCTGACGGCGATGTCATCGAAGTCACCGTGCGGGACCAGGGCATCGGCATCAGGCCCGACGACCGGGAGCGGGTGTTCGAGCGGTTCGTGCAGGGTGAAGCCGGCGATCGCCGCAGGTTCGGCGGGATCGGCCTTGGCCTGTACATCGTGCGGCAGCTTGCTGAGGCGCAAGGCGGCACGATCGCTGCCGAGGGACACGACGGCGCCGGGACGACCATGCGGCTGCGGCTGCCCGCCGTGTCGGCCGCGGACGCCAGCGCGGCAGCGATCGGCGACCTGAGTCCGGCTCCGTCGGCCGAGGCCCGGCCTTCCCTACTGCCGTGACGCGCAGCCGCGCTGCGACTGTGGTCAGGCCTTGACCGGAATAGGAGTGTCGGCCTTGATGCGCCTGCCGGTCGCGGGATCGCGCAGCACGGGCGAGCCGCCGGACGCGGCAATGTACTGGTCGATGATGCCGATCACGTCCTCGCCCTCCATCACCATCTGGCCTCGCTCCATCCAGATCACCCGGTTGCAGGTCAGCTCGACCTCCTCCAGGTTGTGCGCAACCAGGAAGACGGTCCCTGCCTCTTTGCGCAGCTCCTCGATCCGGGCGTGGCTCTTGACCCTGAACTCCGCGTCGCCGGTCGCCAGCGCCTCGTCGACCAGCAGTACGTCCTGGCTCTTGGCAGCGGCGATGGCGAACCGAAGCCGGGCGCCCATGCCGGAGGAATAGGTCTTCATCGGCAGGTCGATGAAGTCGCCGACGCCGGAGAAATCCACGATGCTTGGGTACTTCTCCTTGGTCTCCTGCTTGGACATGCCCATCGCCAGGCAGCCGAGGACGACGTTGCGCTCGCCGGTGAGGTCGTCGAGCAGCGCAGCGTTGACGCCGAGTAGCGATGCTTCGCCGGTGGTGTAGACGTTGCCTTGCTCCGGCGGAAGCAGGCCCGCGATGGCCCGCAGCAGCGTGGACTTGCCCGACCCGTTGCGGCCGATCACGCCGATGGCGTCGCCGTGGTTGGCCACGAACGAGATGCCGCGTATCGCGTGCACCTCGCGGATAGACCCGCGGGACTTACGGCCAAGCAACCGCAGTAGCACCGTCGCCGCGGTGCCGCGGTCGCCGCCGGCGCCGTAGACCTTGTACACGATGTGCAGGTCGTCAACGACCACCATGGGGTCAGCCACGGCCGTACCTCGCCTCCGCGCGCCAGAAGAAGAAGAAGCCGATCACCGCGGCGACCACCGCCCACGCGATGGCGTAGTACCAGAAGTGATTGGGGTTGGCGTAGTAGTGACAGTAGGCGCTGTCGTACTGGTACTTGACCGGCGCGCCGACCTTGTGGCCCAGGGTGTTCCAGGCCTGGCACAAGGCCTTGTTATACGGCTTGCTGCCGGGCGCGCTGAGCCGCTGGCTCTGGAGCATGGCATTACGGACCAGCGTGATGAACAAGGCGGCCGGGTTGAGCTCAAGCAGGACCACAAGCCAGCGGTGACTCTTGATGTCCAGCGTCTGGATGCTGAAGAGCACGCCGGACACGTACAGCCAGGTCCGCATCAGGAACGGCAGCAGCTGGCTGAAGTCGTTGACCTGGGAGCCGAGCCGCGCCACCAGCATGCCGACGCCGACGTTGAAGATTGTCTGCAGGAGCAGCGCCGGGATCGCAAGCAGCCAGTACCAGGTGATGGGCTCGCCGGTCGCCAGCACGATGCCGGCCAGTACGACCATCGACAGGAACATCTGCTGGAACTCGATCATCACGTAAGCAAGCGGCAGCGATGCGCGCGGGAACTGGAGCGCCCGGATCAGCGGCAGGCTGTCGGTGATGACTGTCGAGGTCGAGATGAACGCCCGCTGCGTGAAGTTGAAGACGAAGACGCCGGTCACCAGGAACGCGAGATAGTTCGGCACGCCGCGGTTGATGTGCAGCAGCAAGCCGAAGATCAGGAAGTAGACGCCGGCGTTGAGCAGCGGCGTCAGCACCTGCCAGAGCTGACCCAGCTTGGCCTCGGTGTACATCGCGATGTTGCGGGCTGTCGCGAACGCGAAGATGAAGTGCCGCCGCCGCCACAGCTGGTACAGGTAGGCGGGCACCGAGGGCCGCTCGGCGCTTGGCCGCAGGCCGTACCGGCGGGCCAGGTCGGCAAGCGGCTCCCCGTCGACTTCCGACGAGATAACTGCTACGTCGCCCTTCTCAAACCGGCCGGGAGCAGACAGCCGGCCGTCGTTGTCGCGCTCAGCGGAACGGGCTGCCAGCCTGGCACGCTTCGGTGTCTGCTGGTCGGTCACGTTCCGTTCCTCCTGGCCGGTGAGTTGTGCGGGGCAACTGTCACGCCGGCGACTGTACCATCACCGCAGTTGTGCGATACAACTGTTGTCATGGCCAACGTTGCGCCGGATGATCGCGAGCTGGAGCTCCTGCTAACCCAGCTGCTGCGGATGGTATCGCCCGCGCTGACAGCCGACGACGCTGGCGGCAAGAGCCGCGGCGGGCTCGGTGTGATGGATGGCCTGGGAGCACCGGACCCTGCTGCAGCTGCCGCACAGTCCGCAGCGGAGACGGCGCCCGCGACTACATCGAGCCAAGCTTACGAGCCGCTGCCAGCGCTGTCGCCGTCGGAGGCGCGCGCGCTGATCGAGCTGGTGTCTGCCCGTGGCATCGCGCAGGGCGAGCTAGCCACCCTCCTAGGCCTCGACAAGAGCACGGTCAGCAGGCTGGCGGCCGGGCTGGAGCGGAAGGGCTGGATCCGGCGCGGCCGGGACGAAGGCAACCAGCGCTACGTCAGGCTATACCTGACGCCGCAGGGTGGCGACGTGGCGGCCAGGGTCTGGCAGGCCTGGCAGTCCCGCCAGGCCCGGATGCTGGCCGCGCTCTCAGCTGACGAGCGGGCGGGCCTTAGCGCAGGCCTCGGCGGCCTCGTGCGCGTCCTTGCCGCCGAAGGCCTGCTCAGCGACGCGGCCGGCACCGGCGCGTAGGCCCTGCCTGGCGGCCCGCCAGTGCCCGCGGGTACTCGCCAGATCGCCGCGGCACCCGGTCGGCGCGAACCTTCTGCTGATCGCGCCGCCCTCGTGCGTGGATGGTGCCAGCGCCGGTTTCCGGCCCGGCAGGGCCGGGCATTCCGGTCACACGCGGTTCTCCTCGTGGCGGCGCGCGATCGGCGAGTTACGCAGGGAGGTGGGGACAGTGGGCACGGTGCTACTGCCTTACGCTCCGGCGAGCGTGGGGGTGGCCCGCCAGCGGCTGGCCGCCGACCTGATAGCCGCCGGAATCTTCGCCGGGGCGGTCGGCGACGCGGTGCTGGTCGTCAGCGAGCTGCTCAGCAACGCCATCCGTCATGCCAGGCCGCTGCCAGGTGCGAGCGTCCAGGTCGCCTGGGCCCTGGACGACGACGCGGTCGAGGTCGCAGTCAGCGACGGTGGTGCGCTCACGAGGCCGATACTGACTCAGGCGACGGTGTCTGCGCTCGGAGGCCGCGGGCTCAGCATCGTCGAGTACCTGGCAAGGACCTGGGGCGTCCGGTCCGATGACGCCGGACTGACGGTCTGGGCAGTGCTAGCCGCGCCACCCGCGCCCCTGCGGGCCACCGCATCGCCCGTGGTACCCCAGGCACCCGTGGTACCCCAGGCACCCGCGGTGCCCCAGGCAGCTGACGGTGGTAGCAGACGTAACAGTGCTAGCAGGAGTGACGGTGCCGGCAGGCGTAACGGGGGGCCGAACTGGTAATACCTCACGCAGCGGGTGCGATCTCGGGATCGCCGGGGCGGCGTCGGGAAGGGTCCGGCACCCGCGGGCGCGGTGGTGACTGCCGGGGGGCAATCGTGAGCCAGTTCCAGGGCGTAGACAGCGAAGTCGGCCAGCTCCGGACCGTGCTCATGCACAGACCCGGCCTGGAGCTTGAGCGGATCACGTCGCGGCACTCCGACCGGCTCCTGTTCGGCTCGCTGCCCTGGGTCAGCAAGGCCCGGCAGGAACACGACATGCTGTGCCAGGCACTGCGCGATGAGGGCGTCCAGGTCCTCTACCTGACCGAGCTGCTGCAAGACTGCCTGGAATACCAGACGGCCAGGACCGAGGCGGTCCGCCTGGCCATCGCGGATGCTGGCCTCGGCGACGAGCTGCGTTTCCAGCTGCGCTCGCACCTGGAAGATCTCGGACCGGAGCAGCTCGCCCAGGTACTGATCGCTGGTCTCACGCCGGCGGAGCTGAAGATCGGCCACGGCGTGGTGTTCGAGCTGCTCGACCGGCACGATTTCGTGCTCGACCCGCTACCGAACCTGGTTTTTACCCGAGACTCGAGCTTCTGGGTCGGCGATCAGGTGGCGGTGACCAGCCTGGTATCTGGCCGCAGACGGCGAGAAACCGACCTGGCGACCATCATCTACCGGCACCACCCGAGGTTCACCGGGACCAAGTGGCTCTACGAGTCCGACCTCGAGCACGTCGACGGCGGTGATGTACTCCTGCTGGCGCCGGGCGTCGTAGCGATCGGGGTCGGCCAGCGGACGGCGGCAGCCGGCGCGGAGCGACTGGCCAGGCGGCTGTTCGAGACTGGCCTCGCGCACACGGTCCTCGCGGTCCCGATCAGCCAGGCGGGAGGCGCGGGTCACCTCGACACGGTGTGCGCTGTCATCGACCTGGACGCGGTCGTCATGCATCCGGCCGTGGCCTACACACTAACTGCCCGCACGATCTCGCCCCGGGTTACCGGGATGCGGATGTCCAGGCCACAGCCGTTCCTGGAAGCGGCCGCGCACGCCATGGGCATCGACAGGCTCCGCGTTATTGACTCGGGCATCGATCCGGTCTGGGGTCAGCCTGGCCAGCGCGACGACGGCAGCAACGTGCTCGCCGTGAGCCACCGGGTGGCCATCAGCCACGAGCGGAACTCCGAGACCAACGCCCGGCTTGAGGCGGCCGGGGTCCGCGTGATCCGTGTACCGAGCAGCGAACTGGGCAGCGTACGCGGCGGCCCGAGGGGCATGACCTGCCCGGTCAGCCGCGAGCCGGCTGCGCTGCCAGCTCAGGTCACGGCGGAGCCGGGCCTGCGACTTCCGGGCCGCCGGCACTATCCGGCGTGGCAGGTCGAGATATCGGTACCGGACTCGCGCCCGGCCAGCCAGCCGGTCGAGATGCCGCCCGTGCCTGCTTCAACAGCAGCAGCCGACGGCGGGGCGACGGACCGGGAACGGGCCGAGCTAGCGTCGGCCAGCTTAGGACCGGTTGCGCGACCGGCGCGAACGACCGGCCGAACGCCGGCCAAGCCGGAACACGCCCAGCCCCAGCGCGATGGCGGCGAGGATCAGTGCGATCAGCGCCAGCCAGACAAAGGTCTTCACGACCGCCAGGGCCACGAGCACGACCACAACCGCGACAACGATCACCATCAGCGAACGAAGCATGACTCCACAGTACGTCCGCGCCGGGGTGCCAGCCCAAGGCGGGCCGCCAGGTCGCCGCCTACCGGCCGGTAGGAAAACGGTCAGCGTCCGCCGCTATGACGCCCTGTTTCCGGGCGAAAGCCCGCTAACCGGTCGACCGGGCCTGCCCATCTAGCCGTCATCAGCGGTGACCCGGTAGTCTGCGGCACGTGGAGCTAAAGGTAACGACCAGGTCGCAAGGTGATCACACCGTCATCTCCGTGACGGGCGAGATCGACCTGTACACGGCGCCCAAGCTCCAGTCCGAGCTAATGACGGCGCTGGACTCGAGCCCTGTTCGCCTGATCGTGGACATGTCGGGCGTCGAATTCTGTGACTCAACCGGCATCAACGTGCTGCTCGCTGCCCACCGGCAGGCGCGCGAGCGCGGCGGCGAGCTTCAGCTCGCTGGACCAGGGTCGGCGACCAGGAAGGTACTTCAGGTCACCGGCCTGGAGTCGGTCTTCACCGTGCTCGATGACCCCGTCCGGGTGACCGGTCAGTAACTCGTCGTACGGGTGGACCCGCTGCCCGCATTAGGATCGCTGCTATGCCGCCAGGCGATCTTGCGATCATCATTCCGGCCCGCAACGAAGCCGTCCTGATCAGTGCGACGACGCGAGCTGCTCTGACGCTGGCAGGGGCTGACATCGTCGTCGTCGTCGACGACGGCTCCACCGACGAGACCGCGTCTTTGGCGGCCGCGGCCGGCGCTCACGTGGTCAGGCACGCCCGCAACCGAGGTAAGGCCGCGGCGATGGAAACCGGCGCGGAGGCCGTCCGGCTGATCGAGTCTGCGGCCGCTGGTGCTGTGGTGACCGGGACCGGGCCGCGGCACCTGCTGTTCCTCGATGCTGACCTGGCCGAGAGCGCAGTCGCAGCGGGCCCGCTCGCCGACCCGGTCCGCGCTGGCACGGCAGACATGACCATCGCTGTCTTCACGACGAGGGTGCGCAAAGGCGGATTCGGCGTCGTGACGACGGCCGCCGGCGCGGGCATCGAGTTCGCTACCGGGTGGCGGCCAGCCCAGCCCCTCAATGGGCAGCGATGCCTGACCCGGGCCGCGTTCACCGCCGCACTGCCACTCGCGCGCGGCTGGGGAGTCGAGACAGGAATGACCATCGACCTGCTCCGCAAGGGCCTGCGGATAACCGAGGTGGACGTGCCGCTCTCGCACCGGGCCACCGGCAATGACTGGCAGGCCCAGGTCCACCGGCTGCGCCAGCTGGCCGATGTCACCACCGCGCTGGCGGTCCGTGCGCCGGCCACCTGGCGGCCTGGCCGGGGCGAATCCGCGCACACCGACCGTGTCCGGTCTGGCCGGATGCGATCATGATGCCGTGAGTTACCGGTACTCGTATCTCGGCCCGCGTGGCACCTTCACCGAGTCCGCCGTCCGTGCGCTCGACGGAAGCCCCGACCCTGACGCACTGGCGTGCGCGTCGATCCAGGCAACGCTGGACGTGGTCCGGGCCGGCCAGGCCGAGCTGGGCGTGGTACCGATCGAGAGCTCAGTCGAGGGCGCCGTCACCGCGACCCTGGACGAGCTCGCTGTCGGCACCGAGCTCGTCATCTGTGCCGAGGTGCTGGTTCCTGTCGAGTTCGCGCTACTGGCCAGGCCTGGCACGCAGCTGGCGGACGTCCGGCTGGTGGGCGGCCATCCGGTGGCGCAGCCGCAGTGCCGCAACTGGCTGGCCGCGAACCTGCCACACGCGAGCTGGCGCCCCGCCGCGTCAAACTCCGACGCAGCCGTGCAGGTTGCCGATGGCGAACTGGACGCGGCCCTGGCCGGCGTATTCGCCGCCGAGCTGTACGGGCTGGTTGTGCTGGCCACTGGCGTACACGACCGGGACGACGCGGTGACCCGATTCGTGGCCGTCCGGCTACCCGGTGAGCTGCCCGAGCGGTCCGGGGCTGACAAGACCTCGGTCGTCGCCTTCCTGGCCGACGATCACCCCGGCGCGCTCATGGACATTCTCGGCCAGTTCGCCATCCGCGGCGTCAACCTGACCAGGATCGAGTCGCGGCCTACTGGCGACGGTATCGGCCGGTACTGCTTCTTCATCGACTGCGCGGGCCACGTCGCGCAGGCCAGGGTCGGCGAGGCTCTCATGGGCCTGCGCCGGGTCTGCAGCGCCGTGCGATTCCTCGGCAGCTACCCCGAGGCGGATCCGGCTAGCACCGGCCATGCCCAGCCCCGCCAGGAAGACAAGTCTGACGCGGATTTCGTCGACGCGGCGGAGTGGCTGGCCCGGATCCGGTCGGCGGCCGCGGCTGTCAAACCACAGGCGCTCTAACCACAGGCGCACTCACCACAGGCGCTCTAGAGGTAAGGCCCGGAGGCGCGAGGCAGTTGCACGTCCTCGCCCTCGGCACCCTGCGCAGGCATCATGCCCGGCGGCAGCGCGCGCCGCATCTGCTCAAGCTGTGCCCTGGCCGCCATCTGCTGGGCAAACAGCGTGGTCTGGATGCCGTGGAACAGCCCCTCGAGCCAGCCGACAAGCTGCGCCTGGGCGATCCGGAGCTCGGATTCGCTCGGGATCTCGTCCTCGGCGAACGGGAGCGAGAGTCGCTCCAGCTCATCTATCAGCTCCGGTGCGAGGCCGTCCTCCAGTTCCTTGATCGAGCTCGCGTGGATTTCCTTCAGCCGGGCCCGGCTCTTTTCGTCGAGCGGTGCCGCCCTGACCTCCTCGAGCAGCTGACGGATCATGTTCCCGACCCGCATGACCTTGGCCGGCTGCTCGATCATCTCGGTCACCGGGCGCTCGCGGGACTGCTGCACATCCGTCTCGGTCGCAACGCCGTCCGGACCGACGACGACGATCCTCGGACTGTCGTGAACCTCACCGTTCGTCTGCTCAGTCATGCTGTCTAGTCTGCCGGCGCACCGGCCGAAGCTCCTAATCGGGGTCGGCTCAGCCGCCCGCTGCGGTCGCCAGCAGGATCTTGCCGACGTGCTCACTGCCGTCCATCAGCCGATGCGCCTCGGCCGCCTGCGCCAGCGGCAGCACCGTCTGGATGACCGGCTTGATCTGCCCGGCGCTCACCAGCGGCCACAGGTGGTCAGCTACCGCGGCCACGATCGCCGCCTTATCCGCAAGCGGGCGCGATCGCAGCGTCGAGCCTTGCACGGTGGCGCGCTTGCGCATCAGCTGTCCGAGGTCGAGCTCGCCGTGCATGCCGCCCTGCATCCCGATGACGATCAGCCGGCCGCCGGTGGCGAGCGCGGCGACGTTCCGCGGCAGGTAGGCGGCGGCCATAATGTCGAGGATGACGTCGGCGCCCTGTCCGCCGGTGAATTCGAGCACGGCCTCGGCGAAGTCCTGCTCGCGATAGTTGATGGTCAGCTCGGCGCCGAGTTCGCGGCACCTGGCGAGCTTCCTGGCCGAGCCGGCCGTGCACGCGACCCTGGCGCCGAGAGCGCGGCCGATCTGGATCGCCATGGTGCCAATGCCGCTCGCACCGCCGTGAATGAGCAGGGTCTCGCCCGGAGCCAGCCGGCCGTATCCCACGATGTTGGAGTGGACAGTGCAGCAGACCTCGGGCAGCGCCGCGGCGTCCTGCACGCTGACGCCGGCCGGGATCGGCAGTAGCTGGCCGGCTGGGACCGCGACCTTCTCGGCGTAACCGCCGCCCGCCAGCAACGCGCACGTTTCGTCGCCCAGCTGCCAGCCCGTCACGCCAGCGCCTATGGCAGTAATGTGCCCGGAGCACTCGAGCCCCGGATACGGCGGTGCGCCAGCGGGCGGCGGGTAGAAACCCTGCCGCTGCGACAGATCGGCGCGGTTAATGCCAGCGGCGACAGTCGTGATGACGACCTCACCGGCCGCGGGTACCGGGTCGGGCACCTCGCGGACCTCGAGAACTTCTGGTCCGCCTGGCTGGTCGATGACAACCGCGCGCAAGGTGGCCTCCAGCCATGTTTAGGTGGTCGAGCACCTGTGGCGGAGGGTGTGGGATTCGAACCCACGGTGACGCTTGCGCGCCACAACGATTTTCAAGACCGTCGCCCTCGGCCACTAGGCGAACCCTCCGCCGACAACGATAGCGGTGCCGGACCTCGGGCAACACGACGCTTGCTGCTGAGTAGGCTCGCCGGTGAAAGGAGACCGAATGCTTCCGCCGTTCGGCTTGTCGGCCGTAGTAACGCAGTGGCAGTTCGCGCCGGTCGTGACCGGCTTCGCCGTCATTGCGGTCGGCCTTTACGGCTGGGGCGTCATCCGGGTGGCCAGGCGGCACCCGGCGCGCCCCTGGCCAGCGTGGCGCGCCTGCCTGTTCGTGGTCGGCGTCGCTGTCATCGTGCTGGCTACGCAGAGCGGCATCGGCGCATACGACGACCTGCTGTTCTATGACCACATGGTGCAGCACCTGATGCTGCTCATGGTGGCGCCGCCGCTGCTGATCGCGGGGCAGCCGCTCACGCTGCTGCTACACGCCAGCCGGAATCCGCTGCACACGTGGACCAAGCGCGTGCTGAGGTCGCGGGTCGCGAGCTTCCTGACCTGGCCGGTCTTCGGCGCGGTAGCCTACGCCCTTGGCGTTATGGCCGCTCACCTGACCGGGATCGCGACCTACGTCGAGCGGAACCAGACAGCGCACAACGCCGAGCATGCGCTCTTCGTGATCATCGGCTACCTGTTCTTCCTGCCCATCCTCGGCCGCGAGCCGATCCGGTGGCGGCTGTCATACCCCGTGCGCTTCGTGATCCTGGTCCTGCTGATGCCGGTGGACACCTTCACTGGCCTCGCGCTCGGATACGGCAGCGCCAGCTCGCCAGGCGTCCCGACCGGGCCGCGCCCCGGCTGGGCGCCCAGCGCAATTTCCGACCTGCATCTGGGCGGCGCGGTGATGTGGATCGGCGGCGACGGCATCATGTTCGTGCTCATGATGCTGGTGTTCTTGATGTGGAGCACGGACGAACGGGCGAGCGTCAGCGGCCGCAGCTGGTTCGAGCGGGCCCGCCAGGAGAATCTCGCCACTCTGGTCGCCTCGCAGCAGCCGGCCGCCGCCGGTGCGGCGGTGGTCGGCGTCGGGGCACCTGACAGCCGCAGCACGGAGAGCCGCAGCACCATCGATGACGATGAGCACCTGGCCGCCTACAACGCGTATCTGGCGAGGCTCCATCAGCCGCCCGGACGCTAGCGCTGCCGCGCCCATTATGAGCGTAGGCCCCGGCATGACGGCGCGCCTGTCGTCGGCAGCTCGGCGAGCGACCCCGTTCCCTAAAGAATTTTCCGGTTGGCTGTGAACCTGAGCCGGTCGCGGCTCGTAGTACTGAATAGCACCGTGCCGTGGCCGCACCCGTTGGCGCGGGGCGTGCCCGCCGGGCATAGGCGACGGACAAATGGCCCCGTCCGTCGTCTGGCCTGGCGGGCTACCTTTGTGTCCAGCTCCGATACGTCGGCGGCGACACGCCGGCAAGCGATTTCTACGTCAATCTAGGGAATCCGCTAGATCCGCCCATACTCTCCTGTGCATGGATCCTGTCCGGAATCCGTACGCGCCCGGCGCGGGTCAGCGGCCGCCCGAGCTAGCGGGCCGCGACCGCGAGATCGGCCAGTTCGAAGTCGTGCTGGAGCGGGTGGCCCGCGGGCGCCCTGAGCGCAGCATGGTGCTGACCGGGCTGCGGGGTGTGGGCAAGACCGTGCTGCTCAACTCGTTCAGGTCGATGGCGATGCAGCGGCTGTGGGGGACCGGCAAGCTGGAGGCGCGACCCGATCAGTCGATCCGCAGGCCGGTGGCCGGCGCCCTCCACATGGCGGTGCGTGAGCTTGCGCCGCGGCACCGGGCCCCGGATCGAATCGATCACTTCCTCGGCGTACTCAAGGCCTTCGCGGCGAGGGACAGCCGGGCGCCGAAGGGCTCGATCGTGACCCAGCTCGGGATCGACGCGCCGGCCGTGCGCGGCCGGGCCGACTCCGGTGACCTCGAGGTGGACCTGACCGAGCTGTTTGCCGACGCTGCCTCCGTCGCAGCCGACCTGGGCGTGGGCATCGCGCTTTTCGTCGACGAGATGCAGGACATCCCGGCGGCCGATATCTCGGCCCTGTGCGCGGCCTGCCACGAGCTGTCGCAGAGCAACGGTCCGATGATCGTGGTAGGAGCGGGCCTGCCGCACCTGCCATCGGTGCTGTCGGCGAGCAAGAGTTACTCGGAGCGGCTGTTCCGCTACGTGGCGATCGACCGGCTGGACCGGCAGTCGGCGGATATCGCGCTGCTGGCCCCGGCGCGGCGCGAAGGTGCCGATTTCGAGCTGGCGGCGCTAGAAGCCCTGTACGCGGCGGCCGACGGCTACCCGTACTTCGTTCAGGCATACGGCAAGGTGACCTGGGACGTTGCCGCGTCCAGCCCGGTCACGGCCCACGACGTGAGCGTGGCCGGACCGGTCGCGGCCGGTGAGCTGGCGATCGGGTTCTTCGGCAGCAGGTACGAGCGGGCGACCCCAGCCGAGCGTGAGTACATGCGAGCGATGGCCATGCTGGGCGACGAGCCCGTGCCGACCGCGCAGGTCGCCGAGGAGCTCGGGCGCAAGCCGTCTAGCGTGTCGCCAGCCAGGGACAACCTGATCAAGAAGGGCCTGATCTACAGCTCTGAGCGAGGCCTGATCGCCTTTACGGTCCCGCATTTCGGCAGGTTCCTGCGGACTCAGCCCGCCTGACCAGCTCTGCTGCCTGTCCGCCGGTTGCGGCCGGCCCGCGCTGCGGCAGGCCATAGGATTCCTGGTCTTGATGAATCTTGGGCTCTCTACGGCCAGCGCTAGAGATCGGTATACACCGGCAGATCGGCGCGGGCTCCGGTTGGTCCGGCGGCCGTGCCAGCCGGCAGCCGCAGCGGGACCTGTCCGGGCACGGGCGGTGCCGGCCGGCTTTCACCGCCTGGTGCCGCGGGCCACGGCAGCGAGAGGCCAGTTCCGGCGTCGACCAGCGCGGCGTGAATGGTCGGGCGCCGGTGCTGGAGGAAGACGGCGAACACCAGGTCAGCCGGCCGCTCCTGGTAGCTGCTCGGGTAGACCACGTAGCGCCAGCAGAGCTCCCGCCAGACATCGGCAGGCACGTCTGAGGTGATCAGGCCGGAGTACCGGCGCCATTGCTTGCTGCGCCGGAGGGCGGCCAGAGTGCGCAGTGACGGGACATCGCGAAGCTCGCATGGCTCGGAGTAGCCCAGGCGGATGAGCCCCTCGCCGACCTCCGGGGACAGCGCACCGATCACCAGCAACTCGGCACCCAAGAACACGAGCAGTTCAATGCCGGCCCGGCCGACCTGCGCTGCGCTGATCGCGCCCAGGTCGATGGTTGATAGCGCGGCGACCGCCAGCAAGGCCGACCTGGCTATCGTCCGTCCGCTGACCGGCGCCGTGCTGAAATCGCCGAAGCATCCGCAGCCGACGTCCGGACGGACCGTCCGCAGCTCGATCAGCGTGCTGGTAGCGACCAGGAACAGCAGGCCGGCCCCGAGCCGGACGCACGTGGCCGCGGGCAGTCCGCCTAGGCCCCCGGCCGTGATGATCAGGCCGAGCCCGAGGCCACCTTCGATCGCGCACAGGATCACTGCGACCGGCCGGCGCGTGCTCATCGGGAACAGGGCAGTTGGCCCGAGGCCCGAATCGGCCGAGCCGGTCCGCAGCGTTCGCGCGAGCTTGGTCACGCAGCCGACCAGCAGTATCGCCGCCACCAGCGGGATCTGTACTTCACGCATGGCCTCGAGGACGAGCACGGTCACTCGCCTATCGAGATGGTGGCGTTGAAGCAGCCACGTTCGAGTTCCCCGCCGAGCGCGATGAAACTCGCCTGAGTCAGGTCAGCGATCCGGCCGCGCGGCGATGTCCCGCACGTGACGCACCGGTCGTTGAACAGCCGCGCAATGGAAGCGCAGCCGGTCACCGGCACGAGGCAGTCCTTGCCGCTGCAGTCGTTCCTGACCCGCAGCACGCTACCGATGGCGAGGTACGGCATCCGGGCGAAGCCGTGGTGCAAGCCGCTAGCCGCGTCCTCGGCGCAGCCGGTCTCCGGATCCAGCGCCGGGTAGGCGACGCCCAGGATGCCGGGCGGCTCGTCCCGCGGCTCGTGCCAGGTCGCGGAGCCGCTGATCGAGTCGGGCACGTGGCCGCTGACCAGGGCCGGCTCGGGGAGCCTGTGCGCCGGGTAAGCAGGCTGGGAGGTGGCCGGGGTCATCCCGATCAGCTCATCGCCGTGGCGCAGCCCGATGATGTCGACCAGGTAGCCAGGCTCGAGTGTCGGGAAGCGGACCTGGATCCGGCCAACCGCACGCGGCTGGATGACGATGATCTGCGGCTGTCTGGTCGCGCCCTCGTCGACAAGCAGCGTGCTCCCGCTCCGTTCGAGGATGACGCCGGTCACCCGGCCGATGTTCGCCCAGATCCGGTCGGCGATATGCCGGCTCGACGGGTAGAGCCTGACCACGGCGTGATCGCCCTGATGCAGCGCGGCAGGTTCTAATTGGGCACCCCGCCAGGCGACAGCGTCCGGGGTGAGGGTGAATCGCTGCTCGCTGCCCGCTTCGCCGAGGATAAGGACCTGCGGGCTGACGTCCAGTACGGTGCCCGACACTGTTCGCGGCAGCTGGGCCGGGTCAGCGAAGCTGGCGGTGGTCGGCGGATCGGCCGGTGCGGGTCCTGCGTCCGTCCGGGCAACCGGGCTGGCGCCAGACCGCCCGTTGAGCCGAGCGCCGCGCGCGGGATCCAGGCCGGACAGCGGCCGGAAGACCGCAGCCTTCAGCAGTCGCCTGCGCGCCGCTGCTCCCGTCTCGCCGGCCCCGCCGCTTGGGCCGCTGCCGCTTGGGCCGCTGCTGCCTGGGCCGCCGCCGGGGCCGCGGGGGAATCCGGCCGGCGCCAGGCTGGCACAGCGCTCACAGCAACCGAAGCTGGCCGGCGCGCTCAGCATCTGCACCTCCTGGATGGGTTCGCAATAACCCAGCCTCACGACGATGCGTACCGGCTAAGCCTGCCGTCAAGCGGTTTGGTGATCTTTATCGCCACCAGTCGCCAATATGCCACCCGTCGGCCAGATTGACCGTTGTCCGATCTGTCAATATCCGGCACAGCGGACGCGCCGTTACGCGGGGTAACTGACTGTTCTGCCGTTGTGCTGGGTACGGTTGGGGTGTGAGCGTCGGGGGCGATCACGGTGTCACTGAGACCTACGCGAGCGCGGCCGGGGTGGTGCCGCGAGTCGCGGATGCGGTCACGCTCGAGGGCATTCCGCATGGCGTCGACCACAACGTCCAGGCCGTTCCGGTGCCTGATCCAGGGAACGGGGACGCTGGCCACCACCAAGCCCAGCCGCACGCGCCCGCGCAGCGACGCCCTGGAGAAGCGGGCGATCCGGACGGCACTCCGCAGCGCCCGCTCGTGCCATCAGCCAGGGCTGTCGATGAAGGCGCTGTGGCTGTCCGCGCGGCCGGGATCGATGACCCCGAGTTCCGGGACTATGTCCGGTCGCGCAGCCGCGCGCTGTTGCGCACCGCCTACCTGCTGACCGGGAATATGGCCGACGCCGAGGACCTGCTTCAGTCGGCGCTCGCCAAGACCTACCTGGCCTGGGACCGGATCGAGGACCGTGGCGCGCTGGACGGCTACGTGCGGCGGGCGCTGGTGAACACCCATATTTCCTGGTGGCGGCGGCGGCGACTGGACGAGTACCCGACGGACGAGATCCCCGACCAGGCCATCGTCGAGCATTCGGTGAACAGCGAGCTGCAAGAGTCCCTGCGGCGCGCTATCGACCGGCTGCCGCAGCGGATGCGAGCCGCGGTCATGCTCCGGTACTACGACGACATGAGCGAGGCGGAGGTCGCCGATGTCCTCGGCATCAGCCTCGGCACCGTCAAGAGCACTGTGTCGCGTGCCGTGGCCAAGCTCCGCATCGACGCCGAGCTCCAGTCATAGTGAGCGCATCCGCGGGCCAAGCTGCCTGCTGACACACTCGGCAATTTGCCGCTACCGTGGCCTTAATTACACGTCAGGGCGGTAACCGGCGCGCCTGCACGAGTCACGGGCGGCGCCGGCACCCTTACCTCGCAGGGGGTTCGGCCGTGCGCAGCACAATGATGGACGTTCCGCTCACCGTGACGGCGATCATGCGCCATGGCACCACGGCTTATGCCAGCTCCGAGGTCGTGACGATCACGACCGGCGGCCTCCGTCGGCAGACATACGGGGCAACAGGAGTACGAGTAGCCAGGCTCGCTCATGCTCTCAGGTCGCTTGGCGTGGACGGGGATCAGCGCGTCGCCACCCTGATGTGGAACAACGCCGAGCACCTGGAGGCCTACCTCGCCATTCCGTCCATGGGCGCAGTGCTCCACACGCTGAACTTGCGGCTGGACCCGCAGGTCATCGGCTACATCGCTGACCATGCTGGCGACGATGTCGTGATCGTCGACCCCACGCTGGTGCCACTGCTCGCGCAGGTACTGCCGCATGCGCCGAGCATCAGGCACATCATCGTCACCGCCGGGGAGGACGAGACCGACTTCGTGCCGCCGGCCGAGCTGGTCGCGCACGGCCGTCCCGTGCATTCCTACGAGGCGCTCCTGGCCGCGCAGCCGGACAGCTTTGACTGGCCAGAGGTGGAGGAGCGGTCCGCCGCGGCCATGTGCTACACCAGCGGCACCACGGGCCACCCGAAGGGCGTGGTCTACAGCCACCGGTCGATGCACCTGCACTCGATGGCCGTCTGCATGAACGGGGTGTTCGGCATGTCGGACGCCGACCGGGTGCTCCCGGTCGTGCCGATGTTCCACGCCAACGCCTGGGGGCTCCCGTACGCGGCGGTCCTCTCCGGCGCGTCGCTGATCATGCCCGACCGGTTCCTTCAGCCCGAGCCGCTAGTCCGGCTCATCGAGGCCGAGCGGCCGACGATCGCCGGTGCCGTGCCGACGATCTGGAACGGGCTGCTTCAGCATGTCCGCGCCCACGGCGGCGACCTGTCGTCCCTGCGCCTTGTGCCCTGCGGCGGCTCTGCGGTCCCGCACTCCCTCCAGGAGGCATACGAGAAGGAGCTAGGCGTGCGGATCCTGCAGGCGTGGGGCATGACGGAGACGTCGCCGCTCGGCAGCGTTGCACACCCACCGGCCAACGCCACCGAGGAAGAGGCATGGCGCTACCGGGATACCCAGGGCCGCCTGATGTGCCAGGTCGAGCACCGGCTCGTCGGCGAGGGCGGCGTCGAGCTGCCGTGCGACGGCGAGGCCGTGGGCGAGATCGAGGTACGCGGCCCGTGGGTCACCGGCTCCTACTACAAGGACGACGATCCCGCCAAGTTCCGGGACGGCTGGCTACGCACCGGCGATGTCGGCACGATCGACCCGCTGGGGTACGTGACGCTGACCGACCGGGCCAAGGACGTGATCAAGTCTGGCGGTGAGTGGATCTCCTCCATGGAGCTTGAGAACATCCTCATGGCCCACCCGGCCGTGGCTGAGGCCGCCGTCATCGGCGTCGCCGACGAGAAGTGGGGCGAGCGGCCGCTGGCTGCCGTGGTCCTCGCCCAAGGCTCGACCGCGACAGCCGCCGAGCTCAGGGCGTTCCTGGCCGAGCAGATCCCGCGTTGGCAGCTGCCCGAGCGCTGGTCGTTCATCGACGAGGTGCCGAAGACCAGCGTCGGGAAGTTCGCCAAGACCAGGATGCGCGATGCCTACGCAAATGGCGATTATCGGGTCATCGACGTGAGCTGACTTCTGGCACTCTCGCCTGGCCCTGTCATGCTTTGCTGACCATCGGGCTGTACCGGTACCCTAGGGCCCGGCCCGGTAGGGCTACCAGGAGGCTTCGCCTAGTCCGGTCTATGGCGCCGCACTGCTAATGCGGTTTGGGTTCGCGCCCATCCGGGGTTCAAATCCCCGAGCCTCCGC
>DATHPF010000242.1:0-15581 GCA_035484155.1 Streptosporangiaceae bacterium | reverse complement strand
GATGGCCGCGTCCGTGGCCCGTTACGCCATGGCCACCCTCTGCCGCGCCCGGCACGCCCTGGAGGACAAACTCAGTGCCGGTGACATCGCGGAGCTCGATGCCCTGGCCCCGGGCCTGTCCGCCCGCGACGACCTGACGGTTCGTACCAGCCGTACAGTCTGGCTGGCCCGTAAGCCCGCCGGATAACCGGACGCCGCACCGGGCTCGTCGATGACGTGGTTAGTGACCTGCCCGGCGACCATCCGGGCCCGGTCGAACGCAGTCGACCTTAGTGTCCTGCCCAGTTGACCATGACGGCCAGGTCTTGGTGACACTCCTCCGCTGAGGGCGGTGCCGGGTGGCTGGGGTTCTTCCGGGATCTGACCGCCCGCGGCCTGTCCGGCGCCAGCTGGCACCGGCGCCGCACCCACTACGCCGCGAACCTGATGTCGGTCAGGCCGAATACATCCTGGCCGTGGGTGAAGACGCTGCTGCACTCGGTCTGCGACCAGCCCGACGCCGCGTCCGTGCACGCCCAGTACGACCGCCTCGTCGACACCGTGCAGGACAAGCTGCCGCAGGTGGCGGCGCACCTGGCCGCCGCCCGTCCCGACGTGCTCGCGTTCACCAGCTTCCCCAAGGAGCTGTGGCGGCAGATCTTTTCCAACAACCCGCAGGAACGGCTCAACCGGGAGATCCGCCGCCGCACCGACGTCGTCGGCATCTTCCCCGACCGCAACTCCCTCATCCGGCTCGTCGGCGCCGTCCTGGCCGAGCAGCACGATGAATGGGCCGAAGGCCGCCGCTACCTCGGCGTCGACGTCCTCACCCGATCCCGCATCACCATCTGCGACCCGGTCCCGGAGGTGAACCAGCCAGCACTCAGCGCCTGATCACAACAAGGAGGATCACGCGTCAGCTGTCACACACCACACCACGGGACTTGACCAAGTCCGGCCGCCCAGACCCGCAGCAGCTGCATCGCCCGGTTGGGACATACTCGGCCCATGGCCAATGATGACCGGGGACGCCTCAGGAATACCGCGCGCATCATCGATCGCGTGGAAGTCCGGTATCTGAGCACTTCCGAGGCCGATGTGCAACCGCATGCCGTTGCAGTGGTGGTTGATGTCATGCGGGCGTTCACGGTGGCGGCCTGGGCATTCGCTCGCGGGGCATCGAGGATCGTTCTGTCGGAGTCACTTGATGCGGCCTTGGCCTACAAGGCCGAGCATCCGAACGCGGTCGCGCTCAGAGACGGGCCTCCCTCGGCAGGGTTCGACACTGTAAATTCGCCCGCCGTTGTTTCGGGGTTGAACCTTCACGGGCGAACGGTAGTGCAGAAGACCACTAACGGGACAGTCGGCGCCTGGGCCGTACGGGATGCAGGGCTGGTGCTGTGCGCAAGCTTCGCGGTGGCCGGGGCGACGGCGCGCTTCCTGCGGTCGCGGCGGGTCGAAGAAGTCACATTCGTGATCACAGGCGACGACGGGCATGCCGAGGAGGACCTCGCGTGCGCGCAATACATGGCTGAACGGCTAACCGATGACCAGGCGGACTCGGCTGCCTTTCGGCAACGGGCGGCTAGATCCGCGGCGGCCGCGGAGTTGGGGCAGGCTGTCAGGCGAGGGACTCAAGGTATCCACGCTGACGACGTCGCCCTGTGCCTTGAGGTCGACCAGTTTCCATTTGTCATGGTCGCCGAGGTTGAGGATTCCTACTTGGTCTTGCGCCAGGTCGCGGTTTCAGACGGCAAGGCGGCCGGCAGCGTGTCGCCGTAGCTGGCCCCGATCGTCTCGGCGGGGATGTCCTGAACCTGGCCTGCTGTCATCCGAACTCACTCACGCGGGCCGGCGGGCGGCAGTTAGCACCTCAGCGCGGGGATGCTGCCATCCCGCGAAGTCACTGGTCAGCGCCCTCGATGGTGCCGTGCCGCGTGCCTAGCGTGGGTTATGACCTCACGGCTAACTCTTGGGAGCAGCTCATGACTCAGCAATCCGGCACTGTGACCTCCGGACGCCAGTGGCTGGCCGGGCTCGGCGTCCTCTACGGAATCCTCTTCGGGGTGGCGGCGATCGCCACCAACCAAGGTCCCGGAATCAACGCTAGTGCGACTTCGGTCGCGCAGTATTACAACTCCCATCACGCAAACTCAGACGCCGGGATCTTTCTCGTCCTCGCCTCGTGCGTGGCGCTCGCGTTCTTCGCCGGCGTCCTGCGCAGCACTGTCTTCCCGTCCCTAACCAAGGATCGCGGGCTGATGTCGGTATCCGCTGTCGGGACCGCTGTGTGGATCAGCGGCATGCTGCTGGCTGCCGCCCTGCAGACGACGTTGCTCGACGCTAGCCACTACGGTCATGCCGCAGTCATCCAGAGTGTCAACTACCTGACGGCTGACGACTTCTTCCCCATCGTGATCGGACTGAGCATCTTCGCGATCGCCACCGGAGTCGGCATGCTCCGCAGCGGCGCCTTGCCAGCTTGGCTGGGATGGGTCACCGTCGCCCTCGGCGTGCTTGCGGCAGCAGGTCCGCTAGGCGGCATCGCGTTCCTGATCGCGCCGGTCTGGGCGGTGTTGACCGGCGTCGTGCTGCTGCTCAGGCGACCCAGCCCTGCCGCGTCCATACCCCAGGGAACTCCGGTGACCGTGTAGCTCCTCGCCATGTGTGCGGACGCAGAAGGCCCGGCCCAGGCACTGCCACTCTGGCGGTGCCTGTCCGGCGTTATGCATGTCATGTCGCGACCTGGCATGGCTTTCAGCTAGCCTTCCCGGCTTTGGCCCAGGCGTCGTTGCACGGCACAGCCGAGCGCCCAGGTATGCCCGCTCGGGCGAACTTTAGGGCGCGAGGGGGTGGCCGGTCAGGATGCTGACATGAACATCGGGCGACGGCTGGCAGCACTGAGAGGGAGTTACACCGAGCGGTAGTAGTGGTCTGCCTCGAGGTCTTGGAGGAGGCTCGGCCCGGTCGGCTCCCAGCCGAGTAGCTCCCGGGTGATGGCGGCGCTGACCGGGCTGTCCAAGCCGACGAAGTGGGCCAGGAAGCCGAAGTGCTCCGGGGCGTCTTCGGGAGCCACCGACGATGTCGGGAGTTCGAGCCGGCGACCCATCGCTTCGGCGATCTCCCGGAAAGGAACGCCCTCCTCGCCGACGGCGTGCAGGACCGAGCCGGCCGGCGCGGCTTCGACCGCCAGGCGCGCCAGTCTGGCCGCGTCGGAGCGATGCACTGCGGGCCACCGGTTCGCGCCGTCTCCTACATAACCGGCCACGCCGCGCTGGCGCGCGATGCCGACCAGGGTGGCTATGAAGCCGTTGTCGCCGTCGCCGTGGACCGTCGGCGCGAAGCGCAAGACCGACGAGCGGACGCCGATGCCCCGCAGCGACAGTGCCAGCAGGGCGGTTGCCGCTCGGCGCCCGGCGGGGTTGGCCCGAACCTCGGGGCTCGCGACGAGGCCGTCGTTCTCGGTGGCCGCCCGGCCAGCGGTCAAGCCGATCATGCCCGAGGCAAGCACGAAGGGACGGTCGGAATCGGCCAGGGCGGCACCCATGGCCTCCACCGCCCGCCGGTCGGCGGCTCCGGCAGCGGCGAAGTTGCCGCCGAAGGCCAGCTGGTGCTGGAAGGCCAGGTGGATGACCCCGTCGGAGTCAGCGGCCGCCTTGCCCAGGCTGTCGGGGTCATCGAGGTCGCCGAGGTAGACCGTCGCGCCGGCGGCTTCCAGCCGCTGCGCGGACGCGTCGGAGCGGGCCAGGCCGACCACCTCGTGGCCAGCGCCGAGGAGTTCAGGGACGACGGCTGAGCCGATCCATCCCGATGCGCCAGTGACAAAGATTCTCATGACGGACCTCCGGTGAGCTAGAGTGATGTCTGTAACAGTCATCACTGTAGATCTGATGTCAGTGACTGTCAACACGTCAGTCACTGACAGCGCCGAGGAAGTTGATCATGGGTCGATGGGAGCCGGATAGCCGGGGCAGGCTGCAAGAAGCGGCTCTTGCCCTGTTCTCAGAGCGCGGGTTCGACCAGACCACAGCTGCCGAGATCGCCGCCCGGGCCGGAGTGACCGAGCGGACCTTTTTCCGGCACTTCGCCGACAAGCGGGAGGTGCTCTTCGGTGGCTCCCAGCTCCTCCAAGAACGGATCGTGTCGGGCGTCGCCGGGGCACCTGCACAGGTTACCGCCATCGAGGCAGTCGCCTGCGGTCTCGATGCCGCAGCCGCGATGCTCGGCGAAGCCCGTCGGGATCTCACGGCCCAGCGCCAGGCCGTGATCGCCAGCAACCCCGAGCTACGGGAGCGAGAGCTGGCCAAGCTGGCCGCCTACGCTGCATTGGTCGCCGCCACCCTGCGACACCGGGGCGTAAGCGAGCTGCAATCCACGTTGGCCGCCGAAGCTGGCATGTCGGTGCTCCGTACGGCTCTCGAGCGATGGGCCAACGGCAATGACGACCGCAGCCTCCCCGTCGTCATGAAGGACTACATGGGAGAACTGCGAGCGGTCGCCGCCGGTAGCTGAAGCGAACCGGCCTCGCGGGACGCACAGCGTGCCGCGGGGGCCAGGTCAATTCGCAGCCCACCCCCGAGCGTGACAGGCTTTAATCGACGGTTCCCGCCAACTACCCCCGTCGTGTGGGACCGACAAGCCGCAAGCGGCCTTGGACCGGAAGACACGTCCGGCGCAGGTAGGGGGAAAAGATGACGAAATATATCGCCATTTTCAGTTACTCAAGCGGCTCCTGGGCGCGAATGATCGACAGCCCGGGCGACCGGACTACAGCGGTACAGGAATTGCTCGAATCCTTCGGCGGGTCCCTTGAATGCCTCTACTGGCAGCTGGGGACGCATGACGGATACGCCATCGGCGACGTTCCCGACTCGGTCACCGCCGAGGCGGTAGCCGCGGCGATGACCAAGACCGGTGCTTTCAAGAGCGTCGAAGCGCACGAATTGCTCACCCAGCAGCAGTTCAATGCGACCCTGGATCTGGCGAAGGACGCAGCGCAGGTCTATGAGGTGCCCGGCCAGCCGATCTGACCAAGAGCCCCGGACTCGCACGCGAGTCCGGGGCTCTTGCCTGTGCGGGACAGCTCTAGCTGCTGGCCAGGGCGGTGGTGACGACGGTCACGTTGTCCATCGCATACGACCCGCCAGCAGTGTCGGAGTCGTAGCCGAATGCGTAGATGTCGAGCGTCTCCCCGCCGGCCGGGACGGTGACGACACCCGACCCGCTGAAGTAGGAGTCGATCACGTCACTCGGAACCGGACCGGTTGCGATCTGCTCGAGCGCACCGCTGCCTACGTTGAACAGGTCATTGGCGAATGACCCTGAGGCTTGCGGACCGTCGTAGATGAACACAGACGGGAAAACCGCGCCGCCCGTCACCGCATTCGGGGTGGCCTTGAAGTTGACCTGCACCTGGTACGTCCCGGCCGGAAGGGCGAGCGTGCCGAGCACCGTCTTGTTCGTGGAGAATGAGCCTCCGGTCGCGACGGAGGTCACCGTCGAGTCAGTGAACGCCGGGCCGAGGGTGGCGTTCTGCCCTGGCGCGCCCGCTGGGCCCTGCCCATTCCACGAGACCTGCCACGCGCCCTTCGGGCAGGTCGGGACCTTGCCTGCCGAGAAAACGTCATAGATGATCCGGCCACGCACGCCGCCTTCGCAACCGTGGAACACCGGGCCGGCCGGTGCCGCCGACGACGAACTTGCCAGCGCGTACGCGCCACCGCCGAGAACCGCTGCCGCGACAGCTGCGACGGTCACTATCTTGTTCCTGATCATGAACCATTACTCCTTAAACGATGCTGGACGAACTTGTGCCCTGCTTGTGCGACCGCATAGTGGCTGAGATGGAGTCGCCATGACGTCGCTGGAGAATGGCGTCCTGAAGGTCCTCCAGGATCGCTTCCTCTTGACCGTCCCGACCTGCAGCCATGCGGGTGCCGAAGACGCTTCCCCGTGGTTATGGATCCCCGTGGTTATGGATCCCCGTGGTTATCGATCACTGGCAGGCCACCCCTCGTTCAGGCCCGTTGCCACATGCCAAGGTCTTTATACAGGTTGGCGCACGACCAAAGCTACATTTTGGCCGTACTTTTATCCTAAAATCGGATAATAGGCTCACAACACCGCGAAGGTCCGAGGGCATGTCGGGCTGGCAGGGGCCCTAGCTGCTGTGCTGCCAGCCGATGCTCGGCGAATGCTGGCCAGCTAGCGGGATCTCGCGGGCGGCGGCGCGCTCCTTGGTTTCCCAGTCCTCGATGGTGCGGAGCACGTCCTCGGTATAGATCCTCAGGTGCTGCCGGTACACGTCGCTGAACGTGCGCAGGTAGGCGAGCTCGGCCTGGACGGCCCGCCGCTCATGGTCGGTCTGCGGTGGCAGGCCGTCGTGGTTCATGGCGTCGACGGCCGCGGCGCGGGCTCTGGTCTGGGCCTCGTCCAGCAGCATGTCCGCGTGCTGCTGGGCCTGGCCCATGATCTCGTCGCGACGCGTTCGCGCCTCCTCGGTCAGCCGCCCGCTATAGGCCTGAGCGTCCGCGACATAGCGGTCCGCGGTGCGCTGGGCACTCGACAGGATGCGCACCGCATGAATGTGCGCGTCGTCCTTGCCGAAGAGGATGGCGTCGTTGCCCGTCTCCTTCCCCAGGATCCGGCGGCGCAGCCGCTGGACCTCCTGCCACAGCGAGGCCCGCTCGTTGATGAGCCGGACCATCTCGGCATGCACGTCGGCAACGAAGGCGCGCACTGGCTCCTCGTCGTAGCCGTGCCGGCCCCACCGGGTGAGCGGGAAGGTGACGGCCCGCACGTCGTCGGGACTCAGCCGCCGCTGCTCGTCGTACCAGGCATCCGTTGTCATGGCTCGCTCCAGCCAAAATCCTCGACGTGAATCTGAGTGACCGGCAATCCCGCCGCGGCGAGCCGCGAGGCCGTGTCCTGCACCATCTCGGTTGGTCCCGCGATGTACGCGTCGCGGCCCGACCAGTCCCCGTAGCCCGCTACGACATCTGTGAGCGGTCCGGTGTGACCCGCGAACCGGCCGCTGGTCACGGTCGGCACCACGGTGAGCCACGCGTGCTCGGCCGCGAGCTTCTCCAGGCTCGGCAGGTCATACAGACCGTCGGCAGTTCGCGCGCCGACGAAGAGGTGCACTCGTGGCGGGTGCTGCAGGTGCGCCACCTGCTCGAGCATGGACTTCAGCGGTGCCAGGCCGGTGCTCCCGGCCACCATCACGATGTCCCGGCCCGACGCAGCGTCGAGGCGCAGGACGCCGACAGCTGGGCCGAGTTTCAGCCCGGTGCCGACGGCGGTAGCAGCGGTCAGCGCCATGCTGACGGCGCCGCCGTCGATGAGCCGGACGTGGAACTCGACGGTGGCATCCTCGCGTGGCGCGTTGGCCATCGAGTAGTACCGCCACAGCCGGGGCCGGGCCGGTGACTCGACGGCTACGGACTGGCCCGGCGCGTACTCCAGCCGCGGCTCGGTGTGCACAGTCAGGATGGCAACATCGAATGCCCGCCGCTCGTGCGCGACGACGGTGCCCGTCCAGTACGCCGGATACCGCTCCTCGTCCTCCTGCGCGGCCGCGGTCATCACTCCGGCGACCAGCTCGTAGGCGTTCCGCCAGTCCGCCTCCAGACTTGCGTCCCACGAGTCACCGCAAAAGTGCGCGAACGTCGCCAGCAGGCTGTCGCCGACCGCCTCGTAGTGCGCGGCCAGCGTCCCGAACTTCCGGTGACCGCGGCCAAGATCGCGCAGGAACACGGTGAGGTTGTCGAGGTTATCGACGCCCGACACGACGCTGACCAGCGCGTCTACCAGGTGAGCGCGCTGCGCCTGCATCGACACCGGGAACATCGGCCGAGTCTCCGGATGCTTGAGGAACAGATCGGAGTAGAAATGCAGCGGTACCTCGTCGCCGTGCATGGCGATGCGGGCAAAGCTGCTCTTGAGGCGGGCGACGTCCAACGAGCCGCTCCTAGCGGTTGAGCACGTCGGCGCGGACGGTCTCGGCCACCGCGCCGACGGTTGCCACGTCGCCGTCGGCCACGCCGTGCTGACGGAGCGCGTCGGCCAGATAAGCGACGACCCGGTCGAAATGCGCGTCGGTCAGCCCGGGAAGTCCCGCGTGCGCGGTCCTGAGATCGCGCCCGGCATAAGCATGCGGGCCGCCGAAGGCCAGCGCCAGGAACTCGGCCAGCATCACCGACTGCCGGTCCATGTCGACGCCGACGAAATACGGGGCGAGCATGTCGTCCGCCAGGACTCGCTGGTAGAAGGAAGTCGTTACCGACAGCATTGCCTGGCGGTCGTCGCCTAGCAGGTCATACACGCTTGCATTAGCAGTCATAGCGCACCTCGCCTGGGTACGGACGGGCCCGTCGCGGTTTGTGAGCTAGACGCTAATGCTGGCGCTGTTACCGGACCGTTTCCCAGCCGCAACATGCGGACGGCGGGGCCGGCGGGGCGAAATGCTGGGTGAGCAGCGCGCTGAAGTCGGCGGCAGCCAGCGGCTGTGAGAAGTAGAACCCCTGCGCCACCTCGCAGCCCAGCCGCTTGAGGCCGGTGACCTGGTCCTTGGTCTCGACGCCCTCGGCCATCGCCGCGATGCCCATGGCACTGGCCAGGTCAATGATGGCTCGCACGATCGCCGAGTCCACGGGGCTGTCGGCCACGCCCTGGACAAAGGTGCGGTCCACCTTGACTTCATGCACGGGGAACTGCCTGAGGTAGGCCAGTGACGAGTGACCGGTGCCGAAGTCGTCTATCGCCAGCCGCACACCCAGCCGGCTGAGCCTCTTCATGACGTCGCGTGCGCCGGACAGGTCGGCCATGACCATGGACTCCGTGATCTCGAACATGAGCAGGTCCGAGCGCAATCCGCTCGCGTCAAGCGCCGCGGCAACCTGCGACAGCAGGCCGCTCTCCTGGAACTGCCGGGGTGAGAGATTCACGCTGATCGGCACGTCCACGTCGAGCTGCTCACGGATCCGCCGCACCTGCGCGCACGCCTGGTCCAGGACGTAGCGGCCGAGCGGCAGGATCAGGCCTGTCTCCTCGGCCATCGGGATGAAGTTCAGCGGGCTGATCAGGCCGTTCGTGGGGTGCCGCCACCGCACCAGGGCCTCGGCGCCCACGATCTGCTGCTGGTCGAGCGAGTAGAACGGCTGGTAGTGCACTTCGAGCTCGCCCCGCTCGAGCCCCTTACGCAGATCGGCCTCAATCTCCAGCCGCTGCGATGAGCGAGTCCCCATGGCGCTCTGGTCGAACACCCGGTACGTGCCACCGCCGCCTCTGGTCTTGGCGTCGTACATGGCCACGTCGGCATCGCGGAGCACGTCATCGGCAGACTTGTCAGGCTCGGTCATGGCGATGCCGAGCGAGACGCTCGCAACCAGCTCGTGGCCGTCGGGGAGCACCATGGGGTGCTCGACGGCGGTACAGATGCGCCGCGCCGCGGCAACCGCCTCGTGCACCCCGGTTACCTCGTCGAGCAGGACCACGAACTCGTCACCGCCAAAGCGAGCCAGCAGGTCGCGGCTCCGCACGACGCCCTTCAGCCGGGCCGCGATCGCGACCAGGAACTCATCGCCCGTCACGTGGCCCAGGCTGTCGTTGATGCTCTTGAACCGGTCCACGTCGAGAAAGATCAGGGCGTGCGTCTTGCGATCCAGCGCAGACCGGCGCAGGGCCTGATCGAGCCGTTCCACCAGCAGGCGGCGATTGGCAAGGCCAGTCAGGCTGTCGTAGAACGCATGCTGGTGGAGCTCATCCTCGAACGCCTTGTGCTCGCTGATGTCGCGGAAGGCGATGACCGCGCCCGATGGCCTGCCGTCGGAAATCACGGCGGACGCCGTATACGCGACGGGGACCGAACCGCCGCTGCCAGCGGGGAAGCGCGCGTCACTCACGCGCACGGCGAGGCCGGTGCGCATAGCTTCACGGGCGGGAACGAGGAGGAAGTCGGGCGCCGCCGATGCACCATCGCTGACCGGCCCGTCGATCGTGACGCCGACCGGCTGCAGCTCGATCATGTCGGCCGCGGCGGGGTTGACGAACGTCAGCTTCCCGTCTATATCCACGGCGCATACTCCGACGCCGATGTTGAGCGTGATGGAGGCCAGCCGTTCACGCTCGACCCTGACCTGCTGATACAACTCGGCATTGCTGAGCGCGCCGTTCCCGACCGCAGCAAGCGCGAGCAGTAAGGCGCTGTCAGCTGCGCTGAACGGCTGGTCCCGGCGTCGCCCGGATGCCGTCAGCCATAGCTGCTGACCGCCGACGGTGACGGGCGCCGCCAGCTGCCCCAGGCCCGGCTCGGCGGATGTGAGCATCGCCTGCGGACTACGAAGCAACTGCCGGACCGCGGCCAGAATCGCGTCGAGCACGGCTTGCTGGCGCAGGCCGCGGTTAGCTTCCAGCGTGACTTCGTACAGCCCCGCCATCCGCGTTCGGTCGTCAAGCGCCGAGCACCTGGCGCTGATCAGCCGGCGCTCCAGCACCAGGCCGGGAACTGCCAGTACCACCGCCCACAGGTGTGCCTGGACCGCTAGGGCCAGCACGACTCCCACCAGCGCGCCAACGCCGGCGAACGACAGCTGCGCCGGCATGTCCGTCGCGAACTCTCGCCAGGTCGCGCCCATCGACACGATGACGCTATTGACGAGCAAGGTGTTGACGACGAAGTACACCCCGACCGCGAGCAGGATGGCTCCGATCTGATTGGCGGTGACGGACGCCGAGGGGACAGCGATGCTGCGACTCACGGCCAGGCCCAGTCCTGCCGCGATCAGCATCTGCCCGACATTGAACGCAGACTTCACCAGCGGCCTGTGGCGGACTGCCTGCGCCACGCTGGTCGCCACCGCCAGGGTTACCAGGGTGAGCAGCGGCGGCGCGAGCAGCGCAAGGATGACAAAGAAGCACTCGTCGAGATTCACAGCCTCGGCCTCGCCGCTGCGGTACACCACCACGGGCCATATCCAGTTCCCGGCCGTCAGCGCGCCCATCACCGCCGCGACGACCCACTGGCTCGAGCTGACGTGCCACGGGACGGGCTGCCGCAGCGCTGCGACGACCAGCGTCAGCGCACCGCCTGCTACCGAGCCAGCGACAATGGCCGCCGTGACCCTGGGTAGCTTCATGGTCGGCTATCGAATCGGGCCGCTCCATGCCAAGCCAGTTCATCCGCCGCCATTGCCTGACCCCTCATCCGGCGACCTGCCGGCCGCCGGGACGCATTCCAGGTATTAACGCCGCGGATCGGCAACAACGAGACTGTGTCGCCAATCAAGGTCGATATCATCCGGCTGCCACTGTCCCGGCTGCCCGTGACGTACCACGGTACGCGGAGCGACCCGGCTTTAGCCGGACATTCCTTGAACACCGGCGCACTCGCCAAAAAGTGGCAGATTCCCGTGCTCAGAAATTGCCTGACCTCGCGACTGTCATGGGTTCCGCGAAACGATACAGATTATGTAATGCGGCCGTATACCGTCCATTCCATCACCAGCCGCGGCCCAGATATGGCTCGACGGCGTGGCCGCGCCGGTCCGTGCCGGTGTCGGTGGCCGCTGGTAGCCTCTCGCTCCTGTGACTGTCTCTGCATCCGCCTCTGCATCCGCCGCCGGTGACCGCGCGCCGTCCGTCAGCCAGCCGGTCAGAGCGGACTTGCTCCTGTCGCTCCGCAGCTGGCAGAAGGACGCGCTCCGGGCGTACTTCCACAGCGACCAGCGGGACTTCTTGCTCGTCGCGACGCCCGGCGCCGGGAAGACCACATTCGCGCTGACGGTCGCCGCCGAGCTCCTGGCGCGCGGTGTGATCAGCGCCGTGACTGTGGTGACGCCAACCGAGCATCTGAAGCATCAGTGGGCGCACGCCGCGCATCGCATCGGCATTGCGCTCGATCCGGAGTTCACCAACGCGCAGGGACGGGCGTCGGCAGACTTCACCGGCGTAGCGGTGACCTACGCCCAGGTCGCCGCCCACCCCGCGCTGCACCGTCAGCGCACGCTCAGCCAGCGCACGCTCGTAGTGTTCGACGAAATCCATCACGCGGGCGACGCACTGTCCTGGGGCGAGGCGGTCCGGGTCGCGTTCGAACCGGCCTGGCGGCGGCTGGCGCTGACCGGCACGCCCTTTCGCAGCGACACCAACCCGATCCCGTTCGTGACCTACGCGCGCGGCGCGGACGGCAGCCTGCGCAGCTCATCGGACTATGTCTACGGATATGGCCCGGCCCTCAGCGAGGGTGTCGTCCGGCCCGTCATCTTCCTGGCCTACTCCGGCGAGATGCGCTGGCGGACCAGGGCCGGGACGGAGCTGGCGGGCACGCTCGGCGCTCCGATGACGGCAGAGCAGCTTGCGCACGCCTGGCGGACTGCGCTGGATCCCGCCGGTGCCTGGATCATGCGGGTGCTCGACGCCGCCGATCGCCGGCTGACCGAGGTACGGCGGGGCATGCCAGATGCGGCGGGGCTGGTGATCGCATCCGACCATGCCGACGCCCGTGCGTACGCGACGCTGCTACAAGACCTGACCGGGACTCGGCCAGTCGTCGTGTTGTCCGATGACCCGGTCGCAAGCAAGAAGATCGCCAGGTTTGCCACGTCGAAGGACCGGTGGATGGTCGCGGTCAGGATGGTGTCCGAGGGCGTCGACATCCCGCGGCTTGCCGTCGGCGTGTACGCGACGAGCGTGGGGACCGTGCTGTTTTTCGCCCAGGCCGTCGGCCGGTTTGCCCGCGCCCGGCGTCGCGGTGAGACCGCCTCGGTGTTCCTGCCGTCGATCCCATCCCTGCTCGGGTACGCCGCCGAACTCGAGGCCGAGCGTGATCACGTGCTCGGCCGCCCGGACGACGCGACGGAGGACGAGCGAGCGCTTGCCGAAGCCCTGCGGCAGCGTACTGGGGCCGACGAGGACGAGCAGGGCCCGTTCCAGGCGCTGGCGGCGTCCGCTCACTTCGACCGCGTCCTGTACGACGGCAACGAGTTCGGCGTGACGGCCGAGGAAGAGGACTTTCTCGGCCTGCCCGGGCTGCTCGAGCCGGACCAGGTCGCGATGCTGCTGCGCGACCGCAAAGTCGCTCGGCTTCCGAGCCGGGCCGCGGCGGACCCGCCGACGGCAGCCCGGTCATCCGAGCCGACAGCCCGCGAGACGCTCGCCGCGCTGCGCAAGGAGCTGAACGGCCTCGTCGCCGCCTGGCATCACCGCACCGGCCAGGCGCACGGGGCCATCCACGCGGACCTGAGGCGCAGCTGCGGCGGCCCGCCGCTGCCGCAGGCGACGGCGGATCAGATCAGGGCCAGGATCGAGATGATGCGCAAGCTGGCGCGGTCGAGGCAGTGAGTCGGGGATGCCGAGTTACTGGGGTTATAGCCCCAGTAACTCGGCATCCACGCGCAAGCTGAGCGGTCGAAAGCCGGCTCAGTCGCCGGTGAAGACGGGCGCGCGCTTGGCTGCGAACGCGGCGATGCCCTCCGCGACGTCGGCCGACTGCGTCCGTTCCTGCTGGATCTGCGCCTCGAGCTCCAGCTGATCCTCGATCCCGCGGTAGAGCCAGGCGTTCAGCTGTCTCTTCGTCCCGGCATATGAGCCGGTCGGCCCGTTGGCAAGCTGCCACACCAGGCTCTCCGCCTGTGGCATCAGGTCCGCATCGGGCCACACCCGGTTAATGAGTCCCCAGTCCAGCGCCTGCTCGCTGGACAGGCGCGAGCCGAGCATTGCCAGCTCTGCTGCCCGGGCAAACCCGATCCGGCTCGGTACCAGGACAGACGAGCCGCCATCGGGCACAAGGCCGATGTTGACGAAGGCCAGCACGAAGTAGGCCGACTCGGCGCTGACGACCAGGTCGCAGCCCAAGGCAAGCGACAGCCCGATGCCGGCCGCGACACCGTTGACCGCCGCCACGACGGGCTTGGGCATCGACCGGATGCCCATGATGATCGGGTGGTACCGCTCGGTGAGGAGGGTATAGGTGTCCGGCCGACCGCTGTCCGGCCCGCGTGCCTCCCGCAGGTCCACTCCGCTGGAGAACGCCCGGCCTGCCCCGGTGATCAGCACGGCCCGCACCGAGTCATCCGCGGCGAGTTCCAGCACGGTGTCGCGCAGCGCAAGGCCGAGCGCCTCGTTCCACGCGTTCAGCCGCTCGGGTCTGTTGAGCTCGAGCTTTGCGGCCGGGCCGCGCCGGTACAGGCGGATTGCGCCGAGATCCTTGTGCAGCTCAAATTCGTTCGCAGCAGTCATGTTTGGCAGAGTAATACGCCGTCGCCGCAGCCCGGCCGGTCGTGGCGTAACGTCGGAGTCATGTGCCGCAGCATCAAGACACTCCGAGAGCCATACACCGAGCAAGTCACCGACGCCGACGTGCGGGCCGCCGCGCTTCAGTACGTCCGGAAGATCAGCGGGTTCCGGGCGCCGGCCGGCCACAATGCCCGCGCCTTCGAGGACGCCGTCGCCGCCGTCGCCGCGGCAACTCAGGACCTGCTCGATCACCTCGACGTTCGCGGCCAGGCAAGCCGCAGCGCGTAAACACCAGCTCAGCTACTAGCGTCAGCGGAGTCACCATGTCGGACTGGAATGACAAGATCATCGAAGAGTTCCGCGCCAACGCGGGCAAGGTAGGCGGCCCGTTCGACGGCGCTCCGATCCTGCTGCTGCATACGACGGGCGCGAAGACCGGTCAGGAACGCGTCAACCCGATGATGTACCGGGCTGTCGACGGCGGCTACGCGGTGTTCGCCTCCAAGGCGGGGGCACCTACGAACCCCGACTGGTATCACAACCTGGTCGCGCACCCGGACGTGCGGGCCGAGATCGGGACGCAGACCCTCGCGCTGCGCGCCCACGTCGCCGATGATGGCGAGCGCGAGCCGATCTGGACCGCGCAGAAGACGGAGTACCCGGGCTTCCAGGAGTACGAGGAGAAGACGACACGGCAGATCCCGGTCGTCATCCTGGAGCCTGTGAGCTGACCGTGACGCGCGGCGCACATCGTCACGCACCGGGAGGGTGCGTCGGCAGGCGCCAGTGCGGCATCAGCCGACGAGCGTGACCTCCGCCCGCTGAATTTGGCCAGACTCGCTGATCTCCACCGCGAGCACGACCTGCCCGGTCGGGCCGGCCAGTCGCACGGTCGCGCTCGTGCTGCCGTTCCCGGCCAGGTAGCAGTCGACCGCGCACTGACCGGCCCAGGCAGCGGCCATGCGCAGCTGCCGCCCGGCGCGGCCAGCGTCGAAGCCGTCCGCGCCGGTCAGGCCCGCAGGCCAGGCCGGCGCCGCGGCGTTGACCGCCGCGAGGAACTGATCCAGCGCCTCATGCAAGGCTGACCCGCTGGCGGGCGGCATCGCGATGGTCAGCTGCTGCACGAGCAGCTGCCGCAGCGGCGCCAGCTTGAGCTGCACCGTCACAGTGCCGCCCGGGCCGGTCAGCCACCAGCGGCAGTGCGCAGGCGAGTCGCACTCGACGGGACGAGTGGGGTCAGCGGCGAACACGCCGATCCGCTCCCGGAGCATGGCGATGTCCGCCTGACGCTCGGCGAGCGGCCGGTCCAGATCGATGTTGGGAGCGAAGATGCGCGCAGCCACCTCGTCAGTCCAGTCGAGTAGCAGGTT
>DATHPF010000241.1:0-54307 GCA_035484155.1 Streptosporangiaceae bacterium | reverse complement strand
CAAGCGCCCCGCGCGCGGCCTGGTCCAGGCCGGTCCACGCCTCGTCCAGGACAAGCAAATCCGGGCGGGCCAGGAGCGCCTGGGCGATCGCTACCTTCTGGCACATCCCCTTGGACAGGGTGCGCAGCGGCGAGCCTGCGTGCTCGGTCGCGCCGAGGCGTTCCAGCCACTCCGCGACCGCGGCCCCCGCCGCAGGCTCGGTCAGGCCGTGTATCCGGCTCATGTGTCCCAGGTACTCACGGGCCGAGAAGGCCAGTCCGCCGGGGAAGCGCTCTGGCACATACCCGGTCGGCGGCCGCCCGATCACCCGTCCAGCGGACGGTGTCGCCACGCCGGCGAGGACACGCAAAAGGGTGGACTTGCCGGTGCCGTTCGCGCCCTCGACCCGGATGAGGCACCCGGCGGCAACGTCCTGGCTGACGTCGCGCACGACCCATGGCTGGCGGAACCCGTAGCGCTTGCCGACCGCGTCCAGCCGCATGCGGCCAGCCTAATCTCGGTAGAGCTGCCGTTTCGAGATGTACTGCACGATGCCGTCCGGGACGAGGTACCAGATGGGCTGGCCGGCCCGGACCCTTGCCCGGCACTCGGTAGAGGAAATCGCCAGCGCGGGGATCTCGACGAGGCTGATCCGGTCCGACGGCAGGTTCGTGATCGTGAGCTGGTGACCTGGCCTGGTACACCCGACGAACTGCGCCATCGTGAACAGCTCGTCGGCGTCCCGCCAGGAGATCATCTTGGCCAGCGCGTCCGCGCCGGTGATGAAGTAGAACTCCGCGTCGGGGCCCCGCTGCGCACGCAGGTCCCGCAGCGTGTCGATGGTGTAGGTCTCCCCCGGCCTGTCGATGTCGACTCGGCTCACCGAGAAGCGCGGATTCGAGGCGGTCGCGATGACCGTCATCAGGTAGCGGTCCTCGGGCGGCGAGACCTTGCGGCCGTTCTTTTGCCAGGGCTGACCGGTGGGCACGAAGATGACCTCGTCGAGGCTGAAGAAGTGCCCGACTTCGCTCGCCGCCACCAGGTGCCCGTGATGGATCGGGTCGAACGTACCGCCCATGACGCCGATCCGCTTGCCCGCGCCGATCGGACCCGCGCCGTTCGCCGCTGGGCGCAGAGCCTCGCCCGCTTCAGTCATGGCAGTGAGAGTAGACGCCCGTTATCAGACCGGATACGTAATCCCCGTGAGTTGCTCGGACTCGACCCACAGCCGCCGCTGGTCCTCTCTGCTCTGCGAGCGGCCGCTGGAGGTCACCACGACCGGGTAACCAGTGAGCTGCATGAATCCGTCCGGGCCGTAGTAGGTGCCGCCGATGGCGTTCGGATCCGTCGCCGCCCGCAGCGTCGGAAGCGCGCCCATCTTGGCGTCCTGGACCATCCACGAGTTGACGACCGCGAACCGCGGGCTCATCGCGCCGGCGGACACCGCGGACATGTGCCGGGTCAGTTCGGTGCGCGCGGTACCCGGATGGGCGGCCAGCGCGATCGTCTGCTTCTTGGCGACCGAGAGCCGGCGCTGAAGCTCATAGGTGAACAGCAGGTTGGCCAGCTTGGCCCGGCCGTAGGCCGTGTACTTGTTGTAGTGCCGGGAGGACTGGAGATCGGCGAAGTTCATCCGGCCAGCCCGGTGCCCGTTGCTGCTCAGGGTGACGACGCGCGAGCCTGGCGTTGCGAGCAGGGACGGCATCAGCAGGCCCGTCAGCGCGAAGTGGCCGAGATGATTAGTGCCGAACTGAAGCTCGTAGCCATCCTTGGTGAGGGTGTGCGGCGGGAACATCACGCCGGCATTGTTGATGAGCAGGTCCAGCCGCGGGAACCGGGCGGTCAGGTCAGCGGCGGCCTTGCGGATCGACTCGAGCGACGCCAGGTCCACCTCGGCCGTCTCGACCGCGGCATCCGGCTGCTGCCCGCGGATCCCGTCGGCGGCCGCTGACGTCCGGCCCGGGTCCCGCCCGGCCAGCACGACGGTGGCCCCGTGTGCGGCCAGTACTCTCGCCGTCTCTAGTCCGAGGCCTGAGTTCGCCCCGGTGATGACCGCCACCCGGCCGCTCTGGTCACCCACGTCCTGCGCCGTCCAGTGGCCGGCCCCGCCGCGCTGCGTCATCTTGCCATCCTCCCTGAGCACAGCCTCTCCCGCCGGTGGCTGGCTGTCCGCCTTGGCGGGCATAGACCGGGCATGGTGGACTACTGCCATGGCTGACTACTCGGCAACCTACGCCACGGCTACCCAGGATCAGACTAGGACCCTCTTCAGCCACGTGATGTGGTTGGTAGCGGCGACCACCGGGGTCTTCGCTCTCGGCGTCTACGCCGGCCGGGACCTGTCAACCGGCTGGTCCATCGCCGGGTTCCTGGTCGGATTCGGCTGCCTGATCGCGATGAACTTCACCCGCCGCTCCTCCTCCGGCGGCGTCAGCGTAGTCCTGCTCCTGTGCGTCGGGCTGTTTCTCGGCCTTGGCTTGGGCCCGATGGTGGCGTTCTACAGCTCTGCGAGCCCGAAGGTGGTGTGGCAGGCGGCCGGGGCGACGGCCCTGTTTATGCTCGGATTCGGCGCGTACGGGTACGCGACCAGGCGAGATTTGTCGGCCATCGGCCGGGTGTCCTTCTTCGCCCTCATCGGGCTCATCGTCTTCGGCATCGTCCTGATCTTCGTCCGAATCCCGGCCGGCGACCTTATTTACTCAGTACTCGGGCTGGTCGTGTTCGCGGGGCTGACCTTGTACGACTTCCAGCGGCTGCGACGGTCGAAAGGCATGGCCTCGGCGCCGCTCATCGCCGCGTCGATCTTCCTGGACGCGCTGAACGTGTTCCTGTTCTTCTTGCGCATCTTTTCCGGGGGGCGCGACTAGCCCTAGCTGATGCCATGCTCAGCTAATTCCGGGCAAGGGCGGCTCGCCGTCGCGCCAGCGCGCCACCCGCACCGCCTTGCCGACCTCGGTCCGCGGCACCGAGCCCGGCGCCATCAGCCGTACTGCGACCGAGAGACCGAGCACGTCCTTGAGCCTGGACTCGATTGCGCTGATGTCGGGCGGCGGACCGGACCACCCCGTTCCCGGCTCGCAGATGGCAATGAGACGGTGCTGGGCCGAGCGCTCGTCCACCACCAGCAAGTAGTCGGGTGCGAGTGCGTCCTGCCCTAGCAGGACGCGCTCGATCTCGCTCGGGTAGACGTTCACGCCCCGGACCACCAGCATGTCGTCCTGGCGCCCGGTGACCTTGCTCATCTTCACCAGCGTGCGGCCGCAGCGGCAGGTGCCGCGACGCAACGAGGCGATGTCGCCGGTCCGGTACCGCAGCAGCGGCAGCGCTTCCTTGGTCATGGTCGTGAACGTCAGCTCGCCGGGCGTGCCGTCGGCCACCGGGTCGCCGGCGACCGGGTCGAGCGCCTCGACGTAAAACTGGTCCTCGTTCACATGCAGCCCATCTGCGGCGACGAGGCACTCGGACGCCACGCCGGGGCCAATGACCTCAGACAGGCCGTAGATATCCAGGGCGCGGATCCCGAGCAAGCCCTCGAGGCGGACCCGCATCTCCTCCGTCCACGGCTCGGCGCCGAAGATGCCTGCTTTGAGCGACAAGCCGCTGCCCGGCCCGGCGCCCGCCTCGGCCAGCGCCTCGCCGAGCCGGATCGCGTAGGACGGCGTACACGTGAGGATGTCTGGCCGCAGGTCCTTGATCAGGGTCACCTGCCGGGACGTCATGCCGCCCGACACCGGGACCACCGTCGCGCCGAGTTCGATGGCTCCCTGGTGGATGCCGAGTCCGCCGGTGAACAGGCCGTACCCGTAGGCGTTGTGCACCAGGCTGGCCGGCGTCGCGCCTGCGGCAGCCAGCGCCCGCGCGCACATCCTGGCCCAGAGCTTAAGGTCGTTGCGCGTGTAGGCGACGAGCGTCGGGCGGCCGCCAGTGCCGCTCGAGCCGTGCACGGCCACGACGTCCTCCCGCGGCACGGCCAGCAGCCCGAATGGGTAGGCAGCCCACAGGTCGGCCTTCGTCGTGGTCGGCAACCGCGACATCGTGGCCAGGTTCACGTCGGCGCCGGCCGCGACTCCGGCATCCGTCAGCCGCGTGCCCTGGACTCCGCCAAGAGCGATCAGCCGGTCGACTAGCTCGCGCAGTCGCTCGGTCTGCAGCCCTGCTAGCTGCTCGGCCGGCATCGACTCCGCGGCCGGCTCGAACATGGCCGGAGCTTCACCTGCTGGCATATGGCCAACCTTTCACGACGGGCGCTTACGATGACAGGTATGACCACTGTGCCTGACCGCTCCCGGATCCGTCTGCCGGGTATTAGCTCTCGTGCTTACGAGCACCCCGCCGACCGGTCAGCGCTTGTCGCGCTGCGCAAGCTGACCGGATTCGACCTGATCCTGAAGAACCTGGCCGGGCTGTTCAACGACCGATCGCTGCGGCTGATGTTCCTGGCTAGCTCGGTCCGCGCCTCGCCGGACCAGTTCCCGAACCTGTACAGCGCGATGCTGGACGGCTGCTACATCCTCGACCTGCCGAAGGTGCCGGAGCTCTTCATCTGGCAGAACCCTGCGGTCAACGCGATGACCCTCGGCACCGACAAGCCGTTCATCGTGATCACCACCGGAATGGTCGACCTGTTCGACGAAGAGGAAATCCGCTTCATCATCGGGCATGAGCTCGGGCACGTGCTGTCCGGCCACTCGGTCTACCGGACGATGCTGTTCCACCTGATGAATCTCGCCCAGCGGCTCGCGCTCGTGCCCTTCGCGTGGATGGGGCTCAAGGCCGTGATCTGGGGCCTGGAGGAGTGGTACCGCAAGTCGGAGCTGTCGTGCGACCGCGCGGGCCTGCTGGCCAGCCAGGATGTCGAGGCGGCCAGGCGGGCGCTGATGAAGACCGCCGGCGGCGCGCGACTGGCCGAGCTGAGCCACGACGAGTTCCACCGGCAAGCCCGCGAGTACGACGCCGTGCCGGACGTCCGCGAGGGTCTGCTCAAGCTGCTGCAACTGCAGGGCACGACGCACCCGTTCGCGGTGGTCAGGTTCGCCGAGCTGGACCGGTGGGCCGACGACGGCGAGTACCGCGCGATCCTGGCCGGGAACTACCCGCGCCGCGAGGACGACTCTGAGACTTCGGTGGGCGACGAGTTCCGCGCCGCGGCGAAGTCCTACCAGGACTCCTGGAATCGCAGCGCCGACCCGCTGATTGGCGCGGTGCGCGGCGTCGCGAACGGCGCCGCCGAGGCCGGGACGAAGCTGTTCAACCGGTTCACCGGCAACGACCGTCGCGACGACGACGACGAGGACTGAGTCGGCGCTAGGCCGCGGTTAGCCCGGCTGCGAGGCGAGCGCGGCCGGGCTGAGTCGGCGGAGCACGGCGGGCAGCGGCCCCTCGTGCACGACGCCTACCTGCTGCGTCGCCCTGGTCAGGGCCACGTACAGGTCGTTCAGCCCGCGCGGCGACTCAGCGAGCAGTCCGCTGGGATCGGCGATCAGCACGCAGTCGAACTCCAGGCCCTTGGCTTGCTTCACGGTCAGCACGACAACCGGACTCGTCAGGTCCGGATCGGCGCCGATGGCAGTGCCGGGCAGCGCCGCGGTGACCGCGGGCCCGATCTCAGCTGCCAGCCTTTCGGGCACGATGACGGCGAGCTTGCCGTCGCCTGCCTGCTCGGCCAGCCGGACAGCTGCCTGCGCCGTCGCCGCCGCGAGCTCACCCGGGGCCGCCTGCAGATGCCACGGGTCGTGGCCAGACTCGCGTACCGACCGAGGCGTTGACAGCTCGGGGTCGATAGCGGCCAGCACGTCGGCGGCCACCGCCATGACCTCGGCGGGGGCCCGGTAGTTGACGGTCAGCGGCGCCAGCCGCCAGCGGTCCTTGAGGTAGGGATCGAGGGCCTCGCCCCAAGTGCGCAGACCGCCGAGGTCGCCGGTCTGCGCGACATCGCCGACGATGGTCAGCGACCTGGCCGGGCAGCGCCTCATGAGCATGCGCCAGGCGAGCTGCGACAGCTCCTGGGCTTCATCGACGATCACGTGCCCGAACGCCCAGGTGCGGTCCACCGCCGCCCGCTCGGCCGCGGTCAGGTTCTCCTCGTCCTCATACCGGGCAGCTAGCCGCCTCGCATCGACGAGGTCCGCACCCATCAGGACCTCCGGGTCGTCCTCGTCGTCGCGGGCGATGATGTCGAGCACGCCCTGCGCGTAAGCCTCCTCCTGCCGTCGCCGCCTGGCCGCCTCGGCGCGGATCGCCCGGTCGTCCTCGCCCAGCACCTCGGCCGCCTCGTCCAGCAGCGGGACGTCGGCCGGTGTCCACGGCGCGTCTGGCGCGCGCTGCAACGAGGCGCGGTCGGCCGCGGACATGCGCGGCGCGGCGGCTGCCAGCCTGTCGGGATTGGAGAGCAGCTCGCTGACCAGCTGCTGTGGCGTGAGCACCGGCCAGAGCGTGTTGATCGTGGCCCGGACGGCCCGGTCCGTTCTCAGCTCACGCCGGAGATCGGCCAGGTCCTCCTGATCCATCAGGCTAGCGCCAGTGCGCACGTCGGTCCCGATCCGCGCGGCGAGCTGCCGAGTGAGCCCGTTCACGATCTCCCTGGCGAAGACTGACCGCGCCTGATTGTGCGGCCGCCGGGACCGACGAGCCCGTTCCCGTGCCTGGGCCACAGCCCGCGGCGTGAGCCGGAGGCGGCCAGCGTCGGCGGTGACCTCGCGCGCATCCTCCCGGCCCGACGTCGCCACGAGCCGCAGCCTGGCCGCATCCGCACGGATCTCCAGGGGCTCGTCCGGGATCTCCTGGTGATCGCGCACTGCGGCGGCGATCACCCTGGTCATGCCAATCCGCCCCTTAATGGCGGCGACCTCAGCCGGCTCGGTGCCGGTCGCGCTGACGCCGGGGAACAGATCCCCGATCGTCGAGAGCAGCACGCTGGTCTCGCCGAGTGACGGCAGGACCTGGCCGATGTAGCGCAGGAACGTGGCGTTCGGCCCGACCACCAGGACGCCGCGCTTCTCCAGCTGACGGCGGTAGGTATAGAGCAAGTAAGCGGCACGGTGCAGCGCCACGGCCGTCTTGCCGGTGCCCGGACCACCCTGGACGACCAGCGCGCCGCCCATCTGCGCCCGGATGATCACGTCCTGCTCGGCCTGGATCGTCTCGACGATGTCGCCCATCGAGCCGGTGCGGCTGGTGTTCAGCGCCGCGAGCAGGGCCGACTCACCGGTCAGGCCCTCGTGCCTGGACGGATCGGCAACGGCGAGGTCGAGGACCTCGTCATCGATGCCGGTGATCGTCCGGGCGCGGGACTTGATATGGCGCCGCACCCGCACGTCGCCTGGCGACGCCGCCGTCGCCAGGTAGAACGGGCGCGCTGCATCGGCCCGCCAGTCCATCAGCAACTGCGCGTAGTCGTCGGTGTCAGAGTGGATTCCGAGCCGGCCGACATAGCGCAGCTCGCCGTCGTTGAATTCGAGGCGGCCAAAGCACAAGCCGTTCTCGGCAGCGTCGAACTGGGCTATTTGCTGGCGGTACATGGCGCTGAAGGTCTCCCGCTCTACCCTGGCCTGATGCGTCCCGCCGCTTTGACGCAGAATTGCTGCCAGCCGGCCATCCGAGCGCCGCCTCAGGTCATCGAGCCTGGAGTAAAGCAGCGTGAAGTATTCCTGCTCCCGATCCAGTTCCGCGTTTGACAACCATGCTCCTTGTTGTTAATATCGAATTGAGGAATATGGCTTTGTGCCGATCTACCTCATGTGCGCTACAAGAATGTAGCGCTCTTTTTTATTTCCCGGGAACCTCACGCAGAACCGAGCCCCTTGTTCGGCGCGCGGACGTTCGCTGCAGCGGTCTCCGAACGCGGCGTGTGCTAGCCGAGCCGCGCGTCGGACCCCCGCGGGCCGAGCGTGACCCCTTCTGCTGAGACGTCTGGGTCCCAGTCGAACACAACGGAATTGTCCTCTTCGCCGATCAGCACCTCCGCGCCGGGCTCGGCCCCCGCGTCGGCTAGCGCCTTCTCAATGCCCAGCTTGGCCAGCCTGTCGGCTAGGTAACCGACGGCCTCGTCATTCGTGAAGTCGGTCTGTATGATCCAGCGACGCGGCTTCTCGCCGATGATGCGGAAGCTGTTCTCGCCAATCGCGACGACCGCGAATTCCGGTCCCCCCACTGCCCGCGGGCGGATGACCAGTCTGGTCGGCTCAGCAGCCGGTGTGGCAGCGCGCACCTGCGCGATCACCGCGGCCATGGTGAAGGCCAGGTCCCGGAGTCCCTCGGTCGTAGCCGCCGAGACCTGGTGCACTGTCAGGCCACGAGCCTCCAGCTCGGGCTGGACCATGTCGGCCAGCTCCCTGGCGGCCGGCACATCGATCTTGTTCAGCGCGACGATGCGCGGCCGGTCGCTCATCTGGGCACCGGTCAGCTCCTCGTACGCGCTGAGCTCGGCCTCAAGCGCGTCCAGATCGCTGATCGGATCCCGGCCTGGCTCCTCGGTCGCGCAGTCCAGCACGTGCACGAAGATCAGGCAGCGCTCGATGTGCCGGAGGAAGTCCAGGCCGAGGCCCTTGCCCGCGCTCGCCCCGGGAATGAGTCCTGGCACGTCGGCGACCACGAACTGGACGTCACCCGCCTCGACGACACCCAGATTCGGCGTCAGGGTCGTGAAGGGGTAATTGGCGATCTTCGGCCTAGCCGCGGACATGGCAGCGATCAATGAAGACTTCCCGGCGTTCGGGAAGCCCACCAGGCCAGCATCGGCGACGGTCTTGAGCTCGAGCACGAGGTTCAGCTCCTGGCCAGGCTCACCGCGCAGCGCGAATCCTGGCGCCTTGCGTTTCGTCGACGCCAGGGCAGCGTTGCCGAGTCCGCCGCGACCGCCTTCAACGGCCACGTAACGAGTACCAGGGCCGGTCAGGTCAGCGAGCTGCTCGCCGTCCGCAGTCTTCACCACGGTGCCGTCGGGCACCCTGAGGACCAGGTCAGCGCCGTCAGCGCCGTTACGGTTCGAGCCAGATCCTGGCGTCCCGTTGCCCGCCTGGCGCACCGGCTTGCGGTGAAAGTCCAGCAAGGTCGTGATGCCCGGATCCACTTCGATGATCACATCGCCGCCGCGGCCGCCATTGCCGCCGTTCGGGCCGCCGAGCGGCTTGAACTTCTCCCGGTGGACGGACGCGCAGCCGTGACCGCCCTGGCCAGCGCGCACCCTGACCTCGGCCTGGTCGGCGAACTCCGCCACGGCCCATCCCCTCTAATTCGCTGCGTTGCCGCAGCTCTGCATTACTTACCCGCGTTGGCTGACATAAGACGGAGGGCGGACCTCGCCGGTCCGCCCTCCGAAGCCTGCGTCGCACCACGCGGTCGGGCTGACCGCCGTGCGTCCTGGCTAGCCTGCCGCTACTGACTCGGTCTCGACCGGCAGCACGCTGACGGCCCGGCGGCCGCGCCGCCTGCCGAACTCGACCTTGCCGCTCACAAGGGCGAACAGCGTGTCGTCCCCGCCGCGACCAACACCGATGCCGGGGTGGAAGTGCGTGCCGTGCTGGCGCACGATGATCTCGCCGGCGCCCACGACCTGGCCGCCGAATCGCTTGACGCCGAGCCGCTGCGCGTTGGAGTCCCGCCCGTTCCGGCTGGAAGACGCGCCCTTCTTGTGTGCCATCGGAGGCTCAGCCCTTCTTCTTCGACCCGGCGCTAGCCTTGGCCGCGCCGATGCCGGTCACCCGCACCTGCGTGTACTTCTGGCGGTGGCCCAGGCGACGGCGGTAACCGGTCTTGTTCTTGTAGTGGATCATGTTGATCTTGGGCCCGGCCGCAGCACCCACGATCTCGGCGGTGACCAGGTAACCGCCCAGCTCAGCCGGGTCGCTGATGACCTTGCCGTCATCAACGACGAGCAGGGTCGGCAGCGTCACGCTGGATCCGACCTCTCCAGACAGCTTGTCGACGGTCAAGACGTCGTCTACCGACGCCTTCTCCTGCCTACCGCCGCAGCGCACGATCGCGTACACCGAGAGTTCTCTCCTCTTTGTGCTAGCCCGCGCGAGATCCCAGCTGGAGTCGGGCTTGCTGCTTCCCATTGCGCACTAGGCTATCGGGCCGCGGGGCCGCCTGATCCTGTATATGCGCCGACCATAAAGCGTATCAGACCGCGCGGGTCCTCAGTTGTTGGCTGGCTCGACTGCCGGTCCCTCGCCGGATGGCTCGACTGCCGGACCGTCAGCGGACGGCTCGGGCTCCGCGCCGGTCGCGCCCGGCGCGGCTGGCGCCGATCGGCGCGATCGGCCTGACCTGGACCGACCTGAGCCGTTCGGGCCTGACCCGCTGGCGGGGCCGCTGGCTGCCGAATCGGCGCCTGCGACCTCTCCGGCCATGGCATTGGCAGCCTCGGTCGCCTCGGCCGGGGCTGAGTCGGCGCTAGCCGTCACGGCCGGACCAGCATCGGCGGGGCCAGCATCGGCTGGGCCAGCAATGGGCGGCGGGCCAGCATCGGCCAAGTCAGCATCGGGCGGGCCAGCAGGCCGCGCGGAGCGAGACCTGCTCCGGCTCCTCGATCCGGCTGCGGCAACGACCGCAGGGCTAGGCCCGGCAACGTCCGCGGCTTCGGGCCGGAAGTCGGCGTCGCCATTAGCCGCACCGTCACTGTCGCGAGAAGCGGGCTCCCGGCGGGAGCTGCTGCCACTACGGCCCCGGCCGCCGCGGCTACCGCCATCACGGTTACCGCCGTCACGGCTACCGACGTCGCGGTTACCGCTATCGCGGCCGCCAGCATCACGGCCGCCGCCGTCGCGAGCGGCCCCGTTCCCGGCTGTGTGATCGTTCCTACCGGAGCTGCCGCCACGACCAGGGTCGCGGGTGTGCGAGTGGTCAACCGGTTCCATAGAGATGAGCACGCCGCGGCCGTTGCAGTGCTCGCACGGTACCGAGAAGGCTTCCAGCAAGCCGGAACCGACCCGCTTACGGGTCATCTGGACCAAGCCGAGTGAGGTGACCTCAGCCACCTGGTGCTTGGTGCGGTCCCTCGCCAGGCACTCGAGCAGGCGCCGCAGCACGAGCTCGCGGTTGCTCTCGAGCACCATGTCGATGAAGTCGATCACGATGATGCCGCCGAGGTCACGCAGCCGAAGCTGGCGAACGATCTCCTCGGCGGCCTCCAGGTTGTTCCTGGTGACGGTCTGCTCGAGGTTGCCGCCCTGACCGGTGAACTTGCCGGTGTTGACGTCAATGATGTTCATGGCCTCGGTGTGGTCGATGACCAGCGAGCCGCCGCTCGGCAGCCACACCTTGCGCTCGAGTGCCTTGGCCAGCTGCTCGTCGATCCGGTACGCGGCAAAGACGTCCCCGGAGTCATCCCAGCGCTGCATTCGCTCGGCCAGGTGCGGGGCCACATAGCGGACGTACTCGTCGACCAGGTCCCACTCGCTGTCGCTGGCGATGACCAGGTTGTTGAAGTCCTCGTTGAAAATGTCCCTGACCACGCGCAGCGTGAGGTCCGGCTCGCTGTACAGCAGGTCGGGCGCGCTGGCCGTCTTGGCCTTCTTTTCGATGGCCTCCCACTGCGCGGCCAGCCTCGCGACGTCGCGCGACAGCTCCTCTTCGGAGGCGCCCTCCGCAGCGGTGCGCACGATGACGCCAGCGTTCTCCGGCATGACGTGCTTGAGGATCTGCTTGAGGCGGCTGCGCTCGGTGTCGGGCAGCTTGCGGCTGATCCCGGTCATGTTCGCGCCGGGCACGTACACCAGGTACCGGCCAGGCAGGCTGACCTGACTGGTCAGCCGCGCGCCCTTGTGCCCGATCGGGTCCTTGGTGACCTGCACCAGGATCGACTGCCCGGACTTCAGCGCCGACTCGATCCGCTTGGACTCACCTTCCAGGCCGCTGGCGTCGAAGTTGACCTCGCCGGCGTACAGGACGGCATTGCGGCCCTTGCCGATATCGACGAACGCCGCCTCCATCGAGGGCAGCACGTTCTGCACCTTGCCGAGGTAGACGTTCCCGACGTAGGACTGATGGCTGGCCTTGTCCACATAGTGCTCGACCAGCACGTTGTCTTCCAGCACGGCGATCTGGGTCCGGTCGTCGTGCTGGCGGACCACCATGACGCGCTCGACGGCCTCGCGCCTGGCCAGGAACTCAGACTCGGTGATGATGGGCGGGCGGCGACGGCCCGACTCACGGCCTTCGCGGCGCCGCTGGCGCTTGGCCTCCAGCCGGGTCGAGCCCTTCACGGCCCGGACATCGTTAACGTCAGTGGTCTTCTCGCGCGGCGCCCGGACGTGGACGACGGTGTTCGGCGGATCGTCCGGGCCAGTCGGCTGCACGTCTACGTCGGCCTCGGCGCTCGAGCCGGTGCGGCGACGGCGGCGACGGCGCTTAGCGGTACCCGCCGCCTCGCCCGCGCCATCCTCGTCCGGCTCGCGGGAATCCTCTGCGGCGTCGTCAGGCCCCTGGTCCGCCGAGCTTGCGAAGTCGGCGGCGTCAGACGCGGCACCTGCCTCGGGGCCAGTGCCCTTGCCCCGGCCACGACCGCCACGGCGCCGGCGCCTGCTTGCCGAGCCTGGCGTGCCGTCATCGCGGCTGCCGCTGTCGTCTGAGTCGTCATCGGCGTCGCGCGCCGGTCCGGTCGGCTGCTGCCGTTCCGGCTTGGGCGCGGCGACTGGCGCACGCGCGGCGGAGACATCCGGGGGCTGGAAAATGACGAGCGGCGGCTGGAAAGTCGCCGGCGGAGGCGTCCTGGCCGGCGCTGCGGCTGAGCTGCCAGCCTGGTCCTGTCCGCCCGCCTCGGCGCCACCTGCATCGCGGCCACCCGCATCGCGGCCACCTGCGTGGCTGGTACCTGCGTCGTGGCCAGCCTCTTCTGTCTGGCTATCGCTCCTGGCCCGGCTGGCGCCACCACGCCGGGCCGTAGCCCGACCGGATGCGGAAGCTCGCTGCGCTGTCTCCGGCGCCGCTTCGGCCTGGTCGGCTCCGGCCTGGTCGGCTCCGGCCTGGTCGGTTCGGGACTCGGCGCTGTCGCCCTCGGCCGCCTCGCCCGCTCGCCGAGCGGTGGTGCGGGACCTTGTGGTCCGCTTGCGGGCCGCGCCCCCCGCCTGGTCGCTGTCACTCGGCACCTCAGCACCCGCAGCGGGCGCAGCAGCACCTGCGCTGGGGGTCGTGGATGCGCCGGCCGGTCCGGCCGGGGCGCTCGCTGGTCCTGCCGACGGCGCCGCAGGCGCAGGTGGCTCGACGGCCGGCGGCCCGGCCGGCCTGACTACAGCCCGGCGAGCCCGGCGCAGCAGGCCTCGGCCCGAGCTGCCGTTATCCGCCGCGGATCCGGCACCAGCCGAACCCGCCGAACCGGTGGACCCACTGGGTCCGCTTCCACCAGCCGACGCATCAGCTGGCTCTCTGTTCTGTCGCTCGATCTCGAGCATCCGGGCGATCTCTCCCGTCAGGCTCCCGGGCGCAGCCGACCGCATCGGGCCGCTCCGCGCCACGCGGGAGCTGTTCGTACGCGCTCACTGGCGCGGTACTCGCCATGCTGGCGCCCTCCGCATCCAGGCACGTTGCCATTACCTGTCCCTGTGCAGCGTCCCGGCCGTCTGGCCGGGGCGCCTCCGCCGTGATAGCGGCCTCGTTGCGGCCGTCGGCGGCAATATCAGTGCCCAGCGGTCCCTGAGCCAGCCGCGTCACCACTGCTGGTGACGATGGCTCCAGGCCCGACATGGCGCGGAACGCTGCCAGGATGTCTTCGGGTCGCACGGCCGGTGTCAAGTGCCGAACAACCATTCGAAGTATCGCACATTCCTGTTGACCTTCCGCTGTGGCACGCCGGTCTACCTCCAGCGTTACCACCCCGGCTCTAGTGTCGAGCCGGCGAACCCCGTTGCTGGTAAGGCGATCTACCTCCGCGTGCGCGGCGGCCAGAAACGCCTCAACTGCCCTCGTCGCCGCCTCTGGCGCGACCCCGGGCAGCACGACTTCCCAATCCGAGGCCTCCAGCCGGGGCGCTTGCGCCACGGCCAGGTCAGCGACCTCGATCACGTCGATCCCGTCCGGCAGGACCGCGTCAAGCCGGACCCGCACGGTGCCGGGGTCCAGGCGGGCCGTCAGGGACATCTCCAGGAACTCTGCCTCGCTGGCGGCGCCGGTTGGCGCCCCGCCCGAGTAAGAGATCTTGGGATGCGGAGAGAATCCGGCAGATTGCGCGACCGGCAGGCCAGCCCGCCGAACCCCACGCTCCACCGCACGCGCGATATCCCTATGACTTGCGAATCGCATCCTGCCACGCTTAGCGTACCTGACCACCAGCCGCTGAACTGCTGGCAGCGGCGCTGGTCCCGTTGGCCGCGGCTGCTGACGTGCCATGCTCAGCCATCAGCTCCCGTCGGCCCCGAGGCGGATCCTGAAGACCCAGCAGTCACAACGCTGAGCGGGAGCAGTCTCTTCCCGGTCGGGCCGGCCTCGATCTCGGTGCCCATCGCGGGGCAGACGCCGCACTCAAAGCACGGCGTCCAGCGGCAGTCGTCTACCTCGGCAGCACCGTCAGGGTCGACGGCTGCCAGCCAGTCCTGCCATAGCCAGTCGCGCTCGAGCCCGGCGTCAAGGTGGTCCCACGGCAGGATCTCGTCGTAGCCGCGGTCCCTCGTGGTGTACCAGGCGAGGTCCACGCCCTCAATAGCGAGGGCGGCCGACGCGCACCTCTCCCACCGCTCGAACGAGAACGACTCGCTCCACCCGTCGAACCGGCCGCCGTCGGCCCAAACGGCCCGGATCACTTGCGCGACCCGCCGGTCCCCCCGAGAGAGCAGGCCCTCGATGATCGAGGGCTTCCCGTCGTGGTACCGGAACCCGATTGCCTTGCCGTAGCGGCGGTCGGACCGCATCGCCGCTCCTAGTGCCCTCAGCCGAGCGTCCACGACCTCGTGTGAGCACTGCGCCGCCCACTGGAACGGGGTGTGCGGCTTGGGCACGAACCCGCCGATGGACACGGTGCACCGGATATCGTTACGCCCGGTCGCTGTCCGTCCTGCCTGGATGACCCGCTTAGCCAGCGCCGCGATCGCCAGCACGTCCTCGTCTGTCTCGGTCGGCAGGCCGCACATGAAGTAGAGCTTCACCTGACGCCAGCCACTGGCGTACGCGGTCGTGACGGTCTTGATCAGGTCGTCCTCGGTCACCATCTTGTTGATGACCTTGCGGATCCGGTCCGAGCCGCCTTCCGGCGCGAACGTCAGCCCGGAGCGCCGCCCGTTGCGGCTCAGCTCGTCGGCGAGCGTCACGTTGAACGCGTCCACCCGGGTCGACGGCAGCGACAGGCCGGTGTTCGTGCCCTCGTACCGGTCGGCGAGGTCGACGGCGATTTCGTTGATCTCGCTGTGGTCAGCGCTGGACAGCGACAGCAGGCCGACTTCGGAGAACCCGCTGGCAGCCAGCCCGGCATCGACCATCGAGCCGATCGTAGTGATCGAACGCTCCCGGACGGGCCGGGTGATCATGCCAGCCTGGCAGAACCGGCAGCCGCGGGTGCAGCCGCGGAAGATCTCCACGCTGAACCGCTCGTGCACCGTCTCGGCCATCGGCACCAGCGGCTTGGCCGGGTAGGGCCACGAATCCAGGTCGGTCACGGTGTGCTTGGACACCGACCGGGGCACGCCAGGCCGGTTCGGGACCACCTGGCTGATCGTCCCGTCGGGGTGATACGACACGTCGTAGAACCGCGGCACATAGACCCCGCCCGCCGCGGCCAGCAGCTCCAGCAGACCGTCCCGGCCACCTGGCCGCCCAGCAGCCTTCCAGGACCGGACCAGGCCGCTGATCGCCAGGACTGCCTGCTCGCCGTCGCCGAGGACGGCGCCGTCGATGAACTCGGCGATGGGCTCGGGATTGAAGGCGGCGTGCCCCCCGGCCAGCACGATCGGGTCGCCGTCGCCCCGCTCGGCGGCGGACAGCGGGATGCCGGCCAGGTCGAGGCCGGTCAGCAGGTTGGTGTAGCCCAGCTCGGTGGCGAAGCTGACCCCGAGCAGGTCAAAGTCGCGGACCGGCCGGTGCCCGTCCACCGTGAACTGCGGCACCTGGTGCGTCCGCATCAGCGCTTCGAGGTCCTGCCAGACGCTATACGTGCGCTCGGCGAGCACGCCCTCCTGCTCGTTCAGGACCTCGTACAGGATCTGCACGCCCTGGTTCGGCAGGCCTACCTCATACGCATCCGGGTACATCAGCGCCCAGCGGACGTCGCAGGAGTCCCAGTCCTTGACCACCGAGTTCAGCTCGCCGCCGACGTACTGGATCGGCTTGCGCACAAGCGGGAGCAGCGGCTCGAGGAGGGGGTATACCGACTGCACAGGCATCGTTACAGCGTACCGGGCCAGAGAGCGCCCAGGTCGGCGCGTGCCGTCCGGCCCAGCCAGCCGCCGTATTGACCGAGAAGCCGGCATTACCTGTCGATCCGCAGGGTATCGTCGGTGAACCCCCAAACCCCCAATTCATGACCGGGAACGGGGTACGTCGGAGCCCCTCGCCACCGGAGGTACGCGGTGCATATCGACGCCTACATCGTCCTCGGCAGCGCGGTCGTGGGATTGCTGGTCGGCGTGACTGGAGCCGGCGGCGGTGCGCTGATGACGCCGATGCTGATCTTGCTCTTCGGGGTCAAGGCGCCGGCTGCCATCTCCAGCGACCTGGTGGCCGCCGTGCTCATGCGACCCGTCGGCGCCGCTGTGCACATGCGCAAGGGCACGGTGAATTACCGGCTGGTCGGCTGGCTCGCACTGGGGTCGGTGCCGATGGCCTTCCTCGGCGCCTACCTGTTGCACGTGCTGGGCGGCGCGTCGTCAGCTCCGACGCACGTCGAGCAGGCCCTCGGCGCCGCGCTGCTCACCGGCGCCGCCGCCATGCTGGTCCGCTGGGCCCTGGACGTCCGCGGTGGCAAGGACCGCGGCGCCGCCCTGCGGGACCTGGTGGTGAAGCCGCTGCCCACGGTGATCATCGGCATGATCGGCGGCGTCATCGTGGGCCTGACGTCGGTCGGCTCCGGCTCGCTCATGATCGTGCTGTTGCTGTTCCTCTACCCGATGATCAGCGCGAACCGGCTGGTCGGCACCGATCTGACGCAGGCCGTGCCGCTGACCCTGGCGGCTGCCCTAGGTGCCCTGGTCTTCGGTCACGTCGAGTTCGGTGTCACCGTCTCGATCATTCTGGGCAGCGTGCCGGCGGTACTGATCGGGTCGCTGCTGTCCTCGCGCGCGCCGGACAAGTACATCCGGCCGGTCATCACGTTCGTGATCCTCGCGTCCGGCCTCAAGTACGTCGGAGTCCCAACAACCGCGCTCGGCTGGACGCTCGGCCTCATCCTCGTGGCCGCAGCAGTCGCCTGGGTCGCCGTGCGGCTTCTCCGAGGCCGAAAGGGCGCCCCGAAACCACCCGACGGCCCGCGCGACCAGGAATCCTCGCCGAATCGCAGCCTGACGGGCAGTTAGCGCCGCCTCCATAGGGCACCAGTTCGCTATTGCTGCCCCTCATGGGGCAGCATGTGCAACCTCTTGCCCTATGGCGACGCGCCGGCATCCGCTATCACAACATCGCATAACCGGCTTAGCGGGCATTAGGCCGCGGCAACCAAGACCACCTGGACCGGCGTCGCTCGGCGGGCAACTCTGCGTAGCTGCGGCCGTCACGCTCGATGACCGGGTACTTGCGGAGCTGGTAGCCCGGTGCCGTTAGGCAGAGGCCCGAGGTCAGCTGGAAGCTGTACCAGTGCCAGGGGCAGGTGACGACGCTGCCGCGGACCTCGCCCTTGGCTAGCGGACCGCCTTTGTGCGGGCAGGCCGCGTCGGTCACCTGGAGTTCGCCGCCGACGTCGAAGACCGCGTAGCTCCGGCCGCCGTGCTTAATGGTCCAGGCCCGCCGGCCGCGCGGCGCGCGTAGCGGCACCAGGATCACGTCCGCTGGCTCGGTCCTCACACGCGCATTCCTCCGGCTACTCGCAGCCGAGCGGCACGCCGTCGAGGCGATGCTGGACCGTGGAGGCGGGCGGCCGATCGAACTCACCGAGCCTGGGCTTGGTCAGCCTGGCCGCGTTCCGCGCGGTGTCAGCGGTCACGATCATCGTCGGCTCTCCTCCCGGCCATGTCTAGTCCACCACGCGGACGCTGACCGGCCCGAGGCGGTCGAACTCAGCCAGGTACACATCACCGGCCTGCATCGACACGGCCGCGTGCAGCGCGCCGGTCATGATGAGCTGGCCAGCCTCGAGGCCGACGCCCACCTCGCCAAGCGTGTTCGCCAGCCAGGCCAGCACCGCGACCGGGTCGCCAAGCGCTGCCGCGCCAGCCCCGGTGTCAACCAGCACGCCGCTCCTCGTCAGTACCATGCCGATGAGGCGCGGATCCAGGCCGTCTAGCGATACCTGACGGCTCGACACCGCGACGGCGCCGTTGGACGCCAGGTCCGCGACAGTGTCGGCAAGCCTGATCCGCCAGTCGGCGAAGCGCGAGTCGACAATCTCCATCGCGGCGACCATGCCAGCGATCGACCGGCGGGCGTCGGGCACTGTCACGCCTGGCCCGCGCAGGTCGCTGCCGAGGATGAAGGCAATCTCCGCTTCGATCTTGGGCTGGATGAAGTGGCTGAGCGACACCGTGTCGCCGTCGGCGTACACCGTGGAGCCGAGGACCGGGCCGTGATCGGGCGAGTCGACGCCGATCAGCTGCTGCATAGGCTTGGACGTCAGTCCGACCTTGTACCCGATCACGGTGTCGCCGTCGTTGACGAGCATCGCGGTGAGCTGCCGGGCGATCGCGTAACCGTCAGCCATGCCAAGGCCGGGATCGGTATCAGTGAACGGCTCGATCGGCCGCCGGTTGCGGCGCGCCTCGTACAGCGCCGTGGCCTTGCCGGCCACGTCGGTGAGCGGCATCTGCCTGCCTCCGTTCACGGTCGATGCACGCGCGCACAGCCGACTGGCCGATGCTACTTCCGGCAGTCCGCGCAGATGCGACACACTACGGGTGATATACCACGGCCGGGACTCGGAGGTCGTCAGGCAATGAACGGTGGACGAACGCTGGCAGCCATCGTCGGTCCGGGCAACATCGGCACCGACTTGCTCGCCAAGCTCCGGCGCAGCGAGCACGTTCAGGTCGGCTACGTCGTCGGCGTGGTCGAGTCCGAGGGCCTGGCCAGGGCCAGGCAGCTCGGCATCGCCGCCTCGGCCGAGGGCGTCGGCTGGCTGGTCCGCCAGGATCCGCTGCCTGACCTTGTCTTCGACGCCACTTCCGCAGCGGCGCACCGCGACAACGCGCCGCTCTACGCTGACGCGGGCATCACCGTGATCGACCTGACGCCGGCCGCCCTTGGCCCGCTGGTGTGCCCGCCGGTCAACCTGCTCGACCATCTCGACGCGGCGAACATCAACATGATCAGCTGCGGCGCGCAGGCCACCGTGCCGATCGTGCACGCAGTGTCCAGCGTCGTCCCCGTGCCCTACGCGGAGATCGTCGCCTCGGTGGCGTCGAAGTCGGCGGGACCTGGCACCAGGGCCAACATCGACGAGTTCACGCATACGACGTCCAGGGCGGTGCAGACGGTAGGTGGCGCGCAGCGCGGCAAGGCGATCATCGTGCTCAACCCGGTCGAGCCGCCGATGATCATGCGGGACACCGTCTTTTGCGCCATACCCGCAGATGCCGACCGCGACGCGATCACCGAGTCCATCGCGGCGCGGGTGACCGAGGTGCAGTGCTACGTGCCTGGCTACACCCTCCGCGCCGAGCCGCAGTACGACGAGGCGCGGGACAGCTGGGGCGGCAATGCCAGGGTCGCCGTGTTCCTCGAAGTCCGCGGCAGCGGCGACTACCTGCCGGAGTACGCGGGCAACCTGGACATCATGACCGCGGCGGCGGCCCGAGTTGGCGATGTCATCGCAGGGCGTCGGCTAACAGGGCGCCAGCTAGCAGGGGGCCACGCCCCGGCGGTGACAGCGTGACCGGCCTGATCGCTGCCGACCGGCAGGTCCGGATCACCGACACCACGCTGCGCGACGGCAGCCACGCCATGGCGCACCAGTTCACCGAGGAGCAGGTACGCGCGACAGTGCACGCGCTGGACGCCGCCGGAGTCGCTGTCGTCGAGGTCACGCACGGCGACGGGCTCGGCGGCTCGTCCTTCAATTACGGCTTCTCACGCGAGAACGAGCTGAACCTCATCAAGGCTGCCGTGCAGGAGGCCACCCAGGCGGCCATCGCCGTACTACTCGTACCTGGCATCGGCACGAAGGACGATCTGCGCGGCGCGCGCGAAGCGGGCGCCGCCGTCGCCAGGATCGCCACCCACTGCACCGAGGCTGACGTGTCCATCCAGCACTTCGGTCTCGCGCGCGACCTCGGCATGGAGACCGTGGGCTTCCTGATGATGGCGCACCGGACTTCGCCGGCCGAGCTGGCCAGGCAGGCACGGATCATGGTCGACGCCGGCGCGCAGTGCGTGTACTGCGTGGACTCCGCAGGCGCACTAGTACTCGGCGACGCCCAGGAGCGCGTGCACGCCATGGTCGCGGAGATCGGCGCGGAGGCCGAGGTGGGCTTCCACGGGCACCAGAACCTCTCGCTCGGCGTGGCGAACTCGGTGCTGGCGTTCCAGCAGGGCGCCCGCCAGATCGATGGCGCGCTGTGTGCGCTCGGCGCTGGCGCCGGCAATTCCCCCACCGAGGTGCTGGCCGCGACCTTCGATCACCTGGGGGTACACACGGGTGTGGACGTCGGCGGCGTACTCGCGGCGGCAGAGGAAGTGGTCCGGCCGTTCCTGCCACGCTGGCCGAAGATGGACCGGACCGCGATCGTGCAGGGCTGGGCCGGGGTGTACAGCAGCTTCCTGCTGCACGCCGAGCACGCGGGTCAGCGTTACGGCGTGCCGGCGCACGAGATACTCCAGCGCGTCGGCGAGCTCGGCTACGTCGGCGGTCAGGAGGACATGATCATCGACGTCGCGCTCCGGCTGGCGGCCGAGCGCGACCTGGCCGCAGCCGGCGCCCGCTAAGTGAAGACCGTTCGCCGTCGGTACACCGCCTGCAGGCAGCCGATCGCGATCATGTCGGCGAAGATGGCCGAGCCACCGTAGGAGACGAAGGGCAGCGGCAGGCCAGTGACTGGCATGATGCCGATCGTCATGCCGATGTTGATGAAGGACTGGACCGCGAACCAGATCCCGATTCCGGACGCCACGAGCATCCCGTACTGGTCGTCGGCCCGGGCTGCGATCCGGAACGCCCGCAGCAGCACCACGGCCAGCAGCCCGATGATGACCATCTCGCCGATGAAGCCGATCTCCTCCCCTGCGACCGCGAAGATGAAGTCGGTGTGCTGCTCGGGTACGAAGCCGCCGGCTACGAGCTGGCCATGGAACAGGCCCTGGCCCCGCAAGCCGCCGGAGCCAATGGCGATCTTGGACTGAAAGGCGCTGTAGCCAGTGCCGCGCGGGTCTGCCGACGGATGCAGGAACGACGTCAGCCTGCTGACCTGGTACGCCTTCAGCAGGTGCAGCTTGACGGCGGCCGTGATGCCGAGCGCTCCCGCGGCCAGCAGGGCCACCAGCCAGCGCAGCCGAACTCCAGACAACGCGACGAGGCCGACCAGTATGGCCAGCAGCAGCATGACGACGCCGAGGTCCGGCTCGGCCAGCACGAGGACCAGCGGGACAAATGCCAGGCCGACGGCCTTGAGCAGTGCGCGCGGACGAGGCCTGGTCTCACCGGGGCCGAGCACGCCCAGGATCGTCGCGACCACCAGGATGACCGACAGCTTGGCGTACTCCGACGGCTCGATCTGGAAGCCGCCGGGCAGCGTGATCCAGGACTTCGCGCCGTTGACGACACTGCCGAGCGGCGTGAGTACGACGAGCAGGCCGAGGCAGGACAGGCCGAGCACGATCGGCGAGTACAGCCGTAGCTGGCGGTAGTCCAGCATGCTCACGCCTGCCATCAGCGCAACCCCGATGGCCACGTTCAGCAGCTGCTTGGTCAGGTACGGGTCTGACCCGGATGGCCCGGAGGTATCAGTCGCGGCCCAGACCAGCAGCGTCCCGATCAGGCTGAGCGCCAGCACGGCGACAATCAGAATCCAGTCAAGCTTGCGCAGCGGCGAGCCGGCCCCGAAGACGCGACGCAGCAGCTCCGACAGCCTGCCGCGGCGGCCGCCGCCGACACCGCCAGAGCCGATGCCGAGCCGGCGTGAGGTGCCGCCGTCCAGGCGCACCGGGGCCAGGCTGCGGTAGGCCGCCGAACCCGGCACGGCGGACGTGCCGCGCCGGCTGGCCAGGTCGGATCCGCGCCAGCTCATCCGCGCCTGCCCGCTGCCGCGGTCGTCTGCACGATGGTGCCGCCGCTCGTGATGCTGGGCTGCGCTGGCAGGTTGCCGCCTGGCAGCGCCGCCTTGGCGCCCTGCAGCCCGTATAGCGCATCCCAGATCTGGCGCACGGCTGGTCCGGACACGTCAGCGCCGTAGCCGGAGTCGGGGATCATGACGACGACCACGTACTTCGGGTTGTTGCACGGCGCGAACGAGGCGAACACGGACGTGGAGTTCGCGCCGAACACCTGCGCGGTACCGGTCTTGCCGGCGACGCACACCTTGCCAAGCGGGAAGCCGCCGAAGGTACCCGCCGCGGTGCCGGACGTAACCACCCCCTGCAGCGCGCTGCGAATGTAGGCGAGGGTGGCCCCCGACGCGGGCAGGTGCCCGTCGACCGGCGGCGTGATCTCCTGCACGAGCTTGCCTTCGGGGCTAAGCAGTGCCTCACCGACCCGCGGGCTGTACAGGGTCCCGCCATTGGCGAGCGCCGCGTAGGCCTCCGCCAGTTGCAGTGGCGTGACGGCGACATAACCCTGGCCGATGGAGGCGATGATGGCCTGGCCTGGCGTCCAGACGTTCCCGTACAGGCAGTCGTCGTACTCGATCTGCTGTACGTAGCTGCCGTTCGCCCGGCCGTACTTGCACCAGTCCTGGCCGGTGTGCGCGTTGTCCTTCCAGAAGTAATACAGCCACTCCCTCGTCGGGATGCTGCCCGCGCTCTCAGCTGGCAGGTCGATTCCCGTCGGCTTGCCGAAGCCCCAGTCGAGCTCAATCTGCTGCTCGAACTGCACCGGGAACTTGGGGCTCGTCACGGTGTCCTGGTTGGGCTTGTCCTGGTTATAGATCTGGAGCCCCATGTTGTAGAAGACGGTGTCGCACGACAGCACCAGTGCCTGGTGCAACGACATGGGGCCGCCATTGCCGAAGTCGTTGTTGAATGTATGGCCGCCGACGGTCGTCGAAGCCGGGCAGTCGTAGGTGCTGTCCAGCGAGTCGCCAAACTTGATGCCTGCGGTCAGCGTCGTCACCTTAAAGGTGGATCCGGGCGGGTACTCGCCCTGAGTGGCACGGTCCAGGATCGGCTCGCCGTCGCCGGTGCCGAACAGCCGGTTGAACTCCCGCTGAGAGATCCCGCCACTCCAGACGCTTGGGTCGTAAGTCGGGTAGCTCGCCATCGCGACGACCCGTCCAGTTGTCGTCAGTACAACGGCAGCGCCCGAGGTAGCGCCGGCGTTCGCCGCGTGCGCCTGCTGGACGGCGGTCGCCAGGATGTTCTCCGTCGCGATCTGGAGATTGCTGTTGATGCTGGTCACGAGGTCGTCGCCGGCTGCGGGCTTGATGTTCTTGATCGTCGAGGTCACCTGGCCGCTGGCGTTCACCTCGACCTTGTCGAGGCCGGTGGTACCGCGCAGGTCCTTGTCGTACTGCGCCTCGAGCCCCGCCTGACCCACGAGGTCGTCAGCGGAGAACCCAGTCACCGGGATGTGCAGCTGCTTAACCTCCTGCGCAGTGATCGGCTGGAGGTAGCCAAGGATTTGCGCTGCCGCCGTCGCGATCGGCTGGTCGTACTGGATCACCGGCTGGATGTCGGCCGTCACGCCGGGGAAGGAGCTCTGGTTCTCCAGGATCTGGAGAGCTATCGAGTCCGACACGTTCTGCGCAACTGGGATCGGCTGGTACGGCGAGCCCGGCCAGCACGGCTGCGGCACGCCAACCGTGCACAGCCGTACGCGCTCCTGCATCACCTTGTCGCTGATGTTCAGTAGCGTGGCGAGCCGGGCGAGCTCGGGGGCGCCGCTGCCTGGCTGCTGCCCCAGCGTCACCATGTTCACGGCGACCACGAGCGCGGACTGATTCTGGACCATCGGCTGCCCGGTGTCGTCGAGTATCTGCCCCCGGACCGATGGCTCGACAATCTCCCGGACCTGATCCTGGCTGGCCAGCGCCACGTACGTGGGGCGGGTCTGCACCTGGAGGTACCACAGCCGCGCACCTAGCACGGCGAGCAGGCCCGCCACGATCACGATCACACCGACCAGCCGGCGCCTGGATGCCGGAATCACCGCGTTCCTCCTGTCCGCCTGCCGATCAGCCACACGCCTGACCGGCTGCCTACTCGGGTGCGCGCCAGCCAGCGTCCGCCGATGCGCCGGCCGCTGAGCACCGACAGCAGCGACCGGCGGCCGTAGCTGAAACGCGGCTGCCTGCGGGACCGGGCCGGCGGCCGGCGCAGCGGACTGCGGCCAGACCCGCCCAGCATCCCTGCGCCCGGGCCGCGGCTCGCGAGTCGCAACCGGGGCGAGCCGGTAAACCGCCGACGAGCCCGGAACGTGCTCTGATCCAGCACGCCGCCCGCTACCAGCCCGGTCGTGAGCCCGGACGGGCGCAGCCGGGATCCGCGCCGGAATTTCGGCGCGGCAACGGGCCTGCGTACGACCGGACGTGACGAGCTGCGGAAATGCAGGCGCGGCACCGGCGCTGCCGGCCGCGGCCGCGCGGCCGGCGCGAGGGCAGACCGGCTGGTGCCCGTCCGCAGCCGCAGGCCGGTCGCGCTGGAACGCGCCGGCGTCTTAAGCCAGCTTCTGCCGAGGCGCGGGCCGAGGCTCGCGTCGCCTCGGTGTGCCCTAAAGTTGATCTTTGCCCTGGTCAGGCGGAGCCCGGTTAGCGCATGCTGGCGCGTGGCCGAGGCGCTCATCTCACCGGCGTGCGGGCGGAACCGGCCGCTCGTCCCGGCCAGCGAGCCTGGCGGCCGGCTGTGCTGCCAGCGCTCACCCTGTCCCCGCCCGATGGCGTTGCCAACCGCGCCGTCATGACGGCGCGGGGCCGCAAACCTGAGGTGCACCGCAGGGGCGGGACGGAGACGGCGGTGTACCAGGCCTGAGGCGGAACCGGCCACGCCCGAGCCAGGGTGCAAGCGCAAGCGACGGCGGGCCGGCTGCCACCCGCCCGGCACCCGCCCATGCTGGCTGCCGCCGACCCAGCCGTCACCAGCCCGGGCGGCAGCCGGGTTCAGCCGGGGCTCGTGCGGCCGGTGCCTGCGCGCGCCGCGCCCGGACCTCGCCGGTACGGTCCGCAGCGCGCTGTGCCCCGTGCCGGCGAGCTTGCTGGCCTGCGCCGCGCGGCCCAGCACGCCGGCCGCCAGCATGATCAGGTACAGGGCGAACGGGAAGATCAGCAGGTCGTAGGCGATCGTGACCGGCAGCAACTGGCGAATCTCGGCAACGGTCACCTGGGCCGGGTGCAGCAGCAGACCGAGCCCCGCCGTCACCGCCTCCGCCGCCGCGATCACGACGGCGCCGGCAGCCAGCGTGCGCAGCGGCATCCGCGTGGCGCCGCGGGCGAGGTGGCCAGCCGCCCAGCCTGCCAGGCAGAAGACAAGGGCGTACTGACCGATCAGGCCGCTACCTGGCGGCGCTAGGTCCAGGGAGAGACCAAGCCCGAAACCGGCGACTGTGCCGGCCACCGGGCCCGCCGCGATCGCCACGCCCACGAGCAGGACCAGGACCAGATCGGGCACGCCGCCGCCGGGCAGGTGCAGGCCGTTGAGCACGGTGAGCTGCAACAGGAGTCCAGCCGCAAGCAGCACCAGGGCCAGCCAGGCTTTGCGCACCTCAGTGTCCCGCGCCTGGCGTGATCGACGCGCCCGGAGCCGGCGTCCCCGGCCTGGCGGTGACGGTTACCGTCACTGTCGGCCCCGGATGCGGAAGCGGCGGCAGCGCCGCAAACCTAGGGTCGTGCCGTGGCGGCACGATGACCACTCCGACGACGCCGAGCGCACCGAAGTCGACGTACGGACGAACCAGCGCAGCGGCGGTCAGCGAGCCATTCGTGACGACCAGCTTGGTGACCATGCCCACCGGCACGCCGGGTACATACGGCTTGTCGTCGACCGACGCCGACGTCACCAGCTGGTCGCCAGGCTGCAGCACGGCCGCCGAGTTGAGCATCTGGAGGTGCATCAGGCCGGTGCCACCCGCCGCGGCACCGGGGCCGGTGACCCAGCCAAGCTGGCCGCTGGGCGCTACCGCGACACCGGCCACCGCGGTGGAGTCGCTCGCTAGCAGCACGGTGCTGGTCGTGGCGGTCACCGACGTCACGTTGCCAACCAGGCCTGCTCCGTTCAGCACCGTCTCGTCCGGCTGGACGCCGTCGCTGCTGCCGACGTCGATGGTCACTGTCTGCTGGTAGCCCTGTCCGACCGCGATGACGCTCGCGGCCACCACCCGGTACTGCGCAGCCCCGGCCAGCATCAGCATCTTGCGGAGCTCCGCGTAGTCGGCCTTGCTGACGCTGGTCGCGCTGAGCTCGGCCCGGAGCTGAAGTACCTCCTGCTGCAGGCTGCTCACCTGCGACGCTGAGCCGGACGACGCGAAGAGCCCGGTCGCCGACTTGGTCGCGTGCTCAGCGCGGCCAAATACCGAGCCGCTGACCGAGCGCAGGTCGCGTAGGGCAGGGTTCGAGCCGTCGGAGTAGCTCAGCGCGACAAGGGCCAGCGCAGCCGTCACCAGCACCACGAGAACCACGCGGGTCCGCCGGTTCTCCCGCACTCCGATCACCTCGCCTGCTGCCGCCCGTCACGTCGCCTGTCGCCAGCAGGGGCCGCGCCCCCGCTGCCAGCTACCGTCTGGCCTCAGGCACCAGGACCTGCTGCAGGGTGTCGAAGTCCTCGACGCACTTGCCAGTGCCGAGCGCTACCGAGTCCAGCGGATTGTCGGTCAGGTGAATCGGCATCCCGGTCTCCTCGCGCAGCCGCTCGTCCAGTCCGCGCAGCAGCGCACCGCCGCCCGTCAGCGCGATGCCGCGGTCCATGACATCGCCGGCCAGCTCGGGCGGGCACTTGTCGAGCGTGGTCTTCACCGCGTCGATGATCACGCTGAGTGGCTCTTCGATAGCGCGCCTGATCTCCTCGGCTGAGATCACGATCGTCTTCGGGAGCCCGCTCACGAGGTCGCGGCCGCGGATCTCGGCGTTCGGCTCGTCGTTGGACGGATACGCCGAGCCGAGCGAGATCTTGATCTCCTCGGCCGTGCGCTCGCCGAGCATCAGCGAGTACTCCTTCTTACCGAAGTTCACGATGGCCTGGTCAAGCTCGTCGCCACCAACCCGGATGGACTGCGAGGTGACGATGCCGCCTAGCGAGATCACGGCGACCTCGGTGGTGCCGCCGCCAATGTCGACGACCATGTTGCCGGTCGGCTCGTTGACCGGCAGGCCGGCGCCGATCGCAGCCGCCATCGGCTCCTCGATGATGTAGACGCGGCGAGCGCCGGCCTGATGACCGGCTTCCTTCACCGCGCTCTGCTCGACGCCTGTGATGCCGCTCGGCACGGCCACGACAATCCGCGGCTTGACGAGATGACTACGCCGGTGCACCTTCTGGATGAAGTACCGCAGCATCCGCTCGGTGACGTCGAAGTCAGCGATCACGCCGTCCTTCAGCGGGCGGACAGCGACGATATTGCCGGGGGTACGGCCAATCATCCGTTTGGCCTCGACGCCTACGGCGACGATCTGTCCGGTATTGGTATTCAGCGCGACGACGGACGGCTCGTTCAGGACGATCCCGCGACCGCGCACGTACACAAGTGTGTTTGCGGTGCCAAGGTCGACTGCCATATCGCGGCCCAGAAACGCCATCGCGTTGCTCATCGGGAACTAGAACCCTTCCAGCCAGTTAGCTCTGTACTTGTCGCACTGCTGTAGTTGTCGCACTGCTGTACTTGTCGCACTGCATGTGGGCGGTGCGGTCGATCGCGCCGGTCAGCGGCGTTAGGCCGGCATCAGCTGCGCTGCACCCGGCCAATAGCGGCTGCACGGCAGGAATACCGTGCGTGCCCGCTAGGCCGAAGCCCAAACGGTTCGCACCGGACGACGTGTTCGTTCAGCGCAACGCACCCCTTCAGCCGATAGCGCCAAGGGCGCGTAGGCCGGCCCAGCATTCCTGTAATTGCCACAATCAGCGACCGCCTGATGGCGCGCAGTAATGCTGAAACCGCACGGTCAGCCCGCGATTGCCAGGCTACATGTCGGTCCCGGGCCCGCCCGGGCAGGGCTCGCTGGTTGGTCAGCGCTTGGGCAATTAGTGACCTGCGGCGTGCTCGACGCGATAGCCGAGCCAGATCCCGATGGCCCACAGCGCGGCGAAAATGCCGCCGAGAAAGTACATCGCCGGCACCACCGCGCCGGAGGCGATGGCGAACAACTGGAGCAGAGTGCCGCCGACGAGCGTGACCGGGAGCAGGCGACGGGCCAGCGCGGCGAACAGGACGGCCCCGACCGCCGCGATGCCGCCGGTCAGCACGGCCGCGTGCGGTGTCAGGTGATCGATCTGCACTGCGACCGGAATCGACAGGGCGACGACGATGGCCTCCATGATCAGCACCGTGGCGCATAGCCGTTTCATCTGGCATCGCCTTCCGCGCCGGGATCATCGTCGCGAGAGTCAGTCCAGCCGACCCCGTTCCCTGCCGTGTCGGTGAGCAGAGCCCGCGCATCGCCGGCCGTGACCACCGAACCGGTGATGAGCACGCCTGCCTTTCCCGGCCCGCCTTCGCCGGACGCGTCTGCCTCGTCGGCGAGCGTGACCCCGAGCTCGATCGCATCGTCCAGGCGCTCCGCGACCGTCACCCGGTCTGGCCCGAGGACGTCGGCCGCCAGCGCAGCGAGGTCGGCGGTCGGCATCGATCGCGTCGAGGAGTTCGTGGTGACCACCAGCTGCGCGACTACCGGCTCCAGTTCGTCCAGGATGCCGGACACGTCCTTGTCTTCGCTCACCGCGATGATGGCGACCAGGTCGGTGAAACTGAAGGCCTCGGTCAGTGCTTCCACCGACGCCGCCATGCCGCCGGGGTTGTGTGCCGCGTCGACGATGACGACCGGGCTACGCCGGATGATCTCCAGCCGGCCAGGCGAGGTCATGGTCGCCACAGCGCGCCTGACGATGTTCTGGTCCAGGCCGCTGGTACCCGCGCCGGGCTCTTCGTCCGTCTCCGGCGTGCGCGCGAACGCCTCGACGGCGGCGATCGCGCAGGCCAGGTTGCCGGCCTGGTACGCACCGAACAGCGGCAGGTAGAGATCCTCGTAGTCGCCGAGCAGGCCACGGATCGCCACTTGCTGGCCGCCGACGGCAAGCTCCCGGCTGAGGACACCGAACTCCAGGCCCTCGCGTGCCACGCTGGCACCGACCTCGCCGGCCCGGCGCAGCAGCACCTCAGCGGCAGCAGGCGGCTGCTGCGCGAGTACTGCGATCGCCCCTGGCTTGATGATGCCGGCCTTGTCAGCCGCGATCTCCTCGACGGTGTCGCCCAGGTAGCGGGCATGATCGATCGAGATGGGCGTGACGACTGCCACGGCGCCGTCGGCCACGTTTGTGTTATCCCAGGTGCCGCCCATGCCGACTTCCAGCACGCAGACGTCAACGGGCGCGTCGGCGAACACCGAGAAGGCCATGCCGACGAGTACCTCGAAGAACGACAGGCGCGTGTCGTGCGACTTATCCACGATGTCCAGGTACGGCTTGATCTCGTCGTAGGCGTCGACGAATCGCTCGACGCTCAGCGGCTGGCCGTCGACACAGATGCGCTCCCGGACCGAGACCAGGTGCGGGCTTGTGAACAAGCCGGTCCGCAGGCCGCGGGCTCGCAGCAAGGTCTCGGTCATCCGTGACGTCGACGTCTTGCCGTTCGTGCCGGTGATATGGATCACTGGGTAGGCCCGCTGCGGATCACCGAGCAGGGTCACGAGCGAGTTGATGCGAGCCAGCGACGGGTTGATCGCATGCTCGGGCCGGCGCGCGAAGATCTCCTGCTCGATCTCGCGCAGCCTGGCGGCGTAGGTGTCGGTCATGCCGGACCGCTCGTGTCCGCCGCGCTGTCCGCCGGCAACGTGCTGTCCGCCGGCAACGTGCTGTCCGCCGGCAACGTGCTGTCCGCGGGCAGCGTGCTGTCCGCGGTCAGCGTGCTGTCCGCCGGTAGCGCAGCGAGGCGCTCGGTCAGCCGCGCGACCTCGGCTTGCGCGCCGGCCAGCCGGTCGCGGTTTTTGCCGACTACCTCGGCCGGAGCCCGCTCCACGAACGACGGGCTGGCCAGCTTGCGCTCGACTGCCTCGATGTCGGCCCTCGCAGTAGCCAGGTCCTTGGTGAGCCGCTTGCGCTCGGCCGCCACATCCAGGCCGACCGCGGTGTCGAGTTCGATCGCGACGCCCTCGGCGTGCAGCGACGCCGTCGGGCTGAAGTCCGCGCCCGGCTCAATCAGCCGTAGCAGCGTCCTGATCCGGCCTTCGTGCTGCGCCAGCACCGTGGCGCCAAGGCCGTCCAGCCGGGCCGGCACCTGCTGGCCCGGCCGCAGGCCCTGATCCGAGCGGAACCTGCGCACCTCGGTCACCAGCCGCATCAGGGCCGAAATCTCGCCCTCGGCGGCAGGGTCGGCCGGCAACGGCGGCAGCGCGCTCGTCGCGCCGTCAGCGGTCTCGCCCGGCCAGCGGGCAATCACCACCGACTCGCCGCCGGTCAGCGCGGTCCACAGTTCCTCCGTGACGAACGGCAGCAACGGGTGGATCAGCCGCAGCAGCCGGTCGAGCGCCTCGCCCAGCACCTGTCGCGTCGCGCGCGCGGCCGCCTCGTCCGGGCCGGTGCCGGTGCCGGAGCCGGTCAGCACTGGCTTGGCCAGCTCGAGATACCAGTCGCAGAACTCGTCCCAGGCGAAGTGGTACAGCACGTCGCAGACCTTGGCGAACTCGAACTGCTCGAAGAGCCCGTCGACCTCGGCGGTCACGGCCGCGAGGCGGGACAGGATCCACCGGTCCGGCGCCGTCAGCTGGCTCGCGGGCGGCACGCCCTGGCCGGTCACCGCACCGTTCAGCTGCGCGAACCGGACCGCGTTCCACAGCTTGTTGCAGAAGTTGCGCGACCCGGCCACCCAGTCCTCGCTGACGGCCACGTCACCGCCCGGCGTGGCGCCACGGGCCAGGGTGAACCTGGTCGCATCCGCGCCGAACCGGTCGATCCAGTCCAGCGGATCCACGGTGTTGCCACGCGTCTTGGACATCTTCTTGCCGAACTGGTCGCGCACGAGGCCGTGGAGGGCGACCTGGCGGAACGGGACCGCATCGTCCGGTCCTCTGTCGGCCATCGCGTAGAGCCCGAACAGCATCATTCGCGCCACCCAGAAGAACAAGATGTCGTAGCCCGTGACGAGCACGCTGGTCGGGTAGAAGGTGCGCAGGTCGGGGGTGGCATCGGGCCAGCCGAGGGTGGAGAACGGCCACAACCCCGACGAGAACCACGTGTCGAGCACGTCGGCGTCCTGCTCCCAGCCATCGCCCGCTGGCGGCTCGTCGTCGGGGCCGACGCAGACCACCTCGCCGTCCGGCCCGTACCAGATCGGGATCCGGTGGCCCCACCACAGCTGGCGGCTGATGCACCAGTCGTGCATGTCGTCGACCCAGTCGAAGTACCGGGCGGACATCTCCTGCGGGTAGATCCGCACCCGGCCATCCCGCACCGCGTCTCCGGCCGACTTCGCCAGCGGCTCGACCTTGACGAACCACTGCAGCGACAGCCGCGGCTCGACGGTAGTGCCGCAGCGCGAGCAGTGCCCGACCGCGTGCAGGTACGGCCGGCGCTCGGCCACGACCCGGCCGTCCGCCCGTAGTGCGGCTAGCACGGCGGGCCGCGCCTCGAACCGGTCCAGACCCTGGAACGGGCCGTGCGCCGTGACGACAGCGCGTTCGTCCAAGACGACGAGGCTGGGCAGGTCGTGCCGGCGGCCTATCTCGAAGTCGTCCGGGTCGTGCGCAGGTGTCACCTTCACCGCACCGGTGCCAAACTCGGGATCGACATGCGGATCGGCGACGACCGGGATACGCCGGCCGGTCAGCGGCAGCTCGATCTCCCGGCCGACCAGGTGCGCGTACCGCGGATCATCGGGGTGCACGGCCACTGCCGTGTCGCCCAGCATTGTCTCAACGCGGGTAGTGGCGACCACGATCTGGTCGCTGCCCTCGCCATACCGGATCGAGACGAGCTCGCCCTCGTCGTCGGAGTGCTCCACCTCGATGTCCGACAGCGCGGTCAGGCAGCGCGGGCACCAGTTGATGATCCGCTGCGCCCGGTAGATCAGCCCGTCCTCGTACAGCCGCTTGAACATGGTCTGCACCGCGCGCGACAGCCCGGCGTCCATGGTGAACCGCTCGCGGCTCCAGTCGACGCTGTCACCGAGGCGGCGCATCTGGCCGAGGATCTTGCCGCCGGATTCGGCCTTCCACTGCCAGACTCGCTCGATGAAGGCCGCTCGCCCGAGGTCATGCCGGGACAGGCCCTCCCTGGCGAGCTCGCGCTCGACTACGTTCTGGGTGGCGATGCCCGCATGGTCCATGCCGGGCAGCCAGAGCGCGTTGTATCCCTGCATCCGCCGGCGCCGGACCAGGGCGTCGATCAGCGTGTGGTCGAGCGCATGGCCGATGTGCAGCGACCCGGTCACGTTCGGCGGCGGGATGACGATGGTGAATGGCGGCGCGTCACTATCGGCGTCCGCTCGGAAATACCCGGCCTCGACCCAGCCCTCGTAGCGGCGGGTCTCGACCTCGCCGGGGCTGTATTGCGCGGGTAGTTGAGTCGTCTCGGTACCGGAGGTCACGTCAGCAGAGTCTAGTGCCGCCGACTCGAGGGCCTGTCCGCTGACCAGCCCCTGCTCTCCAGGGCCTGCTCTCCAGAGCCTGCTCTCCAGAGCCTGCGCCAGCCCGCTCCCCTAGATCAAGGGCATTATGCCCTATTAGCGCCAAACGTTCCCGGCGCTCCAAGATCACCCCGGCAACGCGTGTACAAGAGGTACGAAGTCTTCGTACTAGCGGCACACGCGTTCGCAGCCACTGCCCGACAGCGCCCGAAATGCGCAGTGTAGGACCACCAGGCCGTGGGAGCGCGGGCGTCAAGGGCCCAAGGCGTCGGCCCGGGTGTCATGCGCCCCAGGCGTCGGCAGCAGAACTGCAGGAGCTAGGCGGACTTTTCGCGCGGCGTGCGGCGGGCGACGTCGCGTGGCACGAGGGTCGGGTTCACGTTCTCCAGCACGACCTCGGCGCTGATGACGACCTTCTCGACGTCCTTGCGGCTCGGCACCTCGTACATGACCGAGAGCAGGACTTCCTCCAGGATTGCACGCAGGCCGCGAGCGCCGGTCCCGCGCAGGATCGCCTGGTCGGCCACGGCCTCGAGGGCGTCCTCGGTGAACTCAAGGTCCACGCCGTCGAGCTCGAACAGGCGCCGGTACTGGCGGACCAAGGCATTGCGCGGCTCGGTCAGGATCCGGATCAGTGCCTCGCGGTCCAGGTTGTGCACGCTGGTGATGACCGGCAGCCGGCCGACGAACTCGGGGATCATGCCGAACTTCAGCAGGTCCTCGGGCATCACATCGGCGAACCGGTCCGACTCGGTCTTGTCGGTCTTGACCCGCAGAACCGCGCCAAAGCCCATGCCGCTCTTGCCGACCCGCTGCTCGATGATCTTCTCGAGGCCCGCGAACGCGCCACCGCAGATGAACAGCACGTTGGTGGTGTCGATCTGGATGAACTCCTGGTGCGGGTGCTTGCGGCCGCCTTGCGGCGGGACCGAGGCGGTCGTGCCCTCGAGTATCTTCAGCAGCGCCTGCTGGACTCCCTCACCGGACACGTCGCGCGTGATCGACGGATTCTCGCTCTTACGGGCGATCTTGTCGATCTCGTCGATGTAGATGATGCCGGTCTCGGCCTTCTTGACGTCGTAGTCGGCCGCCTGGATGAGCTTGAGGAGGATGTTCTCGACGTCCTCGCCAACGTAGCCGGCCTCGGTCAGCGCGGTCGCGTCGGCGATGGCGAACGGCACATTGAGCAGCCGGGCTAGCGTCTGGGCGAGCAGGGTCTTGCCTGACCCGGTCGGCCCGAGCAGCAGGATGTTGGACTTCGCCAGTTCGACGCCGTCCTCGCCCGCTCGCTCACCGCCGGACTGGATCCGCTTGTAGTGGTTGTAGACGGCGACCGAGAGGCCTTTCTTGGCCTTCTCCTGACCGATCACGTAGGAGTCGAGGAATTCGTAGATCTCCCGCGGCTTCGGCAGGCTGTCCCACTTGAGCTCGGTCGGCTCGGCCAGTTCCTCTTCAATGATCTCGTTGCAGAGGTCAATGCATTCGTCGCAGATGTACACGCCCGGACCAGCGATGAGCTTTTTGACCTGCTTCTGGCTCTTTCCGCAGAATGAGCACTTCAGCAGATCACCGCCATCACCGATGCGTGCCACCTAGTAACTCCTTCTAGCCTTGCCGGCCGACGACTTCAGGCCTGCGATTAACCATGTCAACCTGCGCCGTTAGATGCGCCGAACAACAGTCCCTAAAGGTTAGACGGTACCGCCTCGGCAGCCCTAGGTCTTGCCTAAGGCGAGCCGTGCGGCGCGCCGGCCAGCCTGTCAGGGTCTCCGATCAGAGGAGCCCTGCCAGCCCGGACGGCTTAGGACGACCCTACCTCGCTCTTGCGCTTCAGCATCGTCAGAACTTCATCCACCATCCCGTACTCCTTGGCCTCGTGGGCGGTGAAGAACTTGTCCCGCTCGATGTCACGACGGACGCGGTCCTCGTCCTGGCCGGTGTGCCGGGCCAGGATGCCTTCCATGGCGCTGCGCATGCGCAGGATCTCCCTGGCCTGGATCTCCAGGTCGCTGGACTGCCCGTAGCCGCTCTCCACAGCCGGCTGGTGGATGAGGATCCGAGAGTTCGGCAGGGCGAACCGCTTGCCCTTGGTGCCCGCGGCGAGCAGCACGGCCGCCGCGGACGCCGCCTGGCCCAGGCAGTACGTGTGGATCTCCGGCTGGATGTACTGCATGGTGTCGTAGATCGCCATCATCGAGGTCATCGACCCGCCCGGCGAGTTGATGTAGATGAGGATGTCGCGGGTGGGGTCGATCGACTCGAGGGTGATCAGCTGGGCCATCACGTCGTTGGCCGAGGCGTCGTCGATCTGCACGCCCAGGAAGATGATCCGCTCCTCGAAGAGCTTGTTGTACGGGTTCATCTCCTTCACGCCGTAGGACGTGCGCTCGACGAACGACGGCAGCACGTACCGCGACTCGGCGGGCAGGCTACGCCCGCCGTACTGCGGGCCTCGGTATCCAGCGCTCACTTCTCGTCCTCCCTGGCCAGTGCTGCCATCGATGCTGCCGGCGAACTCTCCGCCGCCCATGACGCCGGGCCTCATGACACCGGGCCGACGGACGGCACCTCGGTCGCGCTCCGCACCACGTGGTCGACCAGCCCGTAGTCGCGGGCCTCCTCCGCGGTGAACCAGCGGTCCCGGTCGGAGTCCTCTTCGATCTGCTCGACTGGCCGGCCGGTGTGCATCGCGATGCGCTCCGCCAGCACGCGCTTGAGGAACAGGCTCTGCTCAGCCTGGATCCTGATGTCAGTCGCGGTACCGCCGATGCCACCGTGCGGCTGGTGCATCAGGATGGCCGCGTGCGGCATGGCGTACCGCTTGCCAGCGGCGCCCGCGCAGAGCAGGAACTGGCCCATCGAGGCCGCCATGCCCATCGCGAAGGTTGCCACGTCATTGGGCACGTATTGCATGACGTCATAAATCGCCATTCCGGCGTAAACGGAGCCGCCGGGGGAATTGATATAGAGACTGATGTCCCGCTTGGCATCCTCAGCCGCGAGCAGGATGAGCTCTGCGCAGATCCGGTTCGCCAGCTCGTCGTCGACCTGCTGGCCGAGGAAGATGATCCGGTGCCGGAGCAGGCGCTGGAACAGCATGTCGCCAAGCGGGCCTATCGGGGCCTCAGCGGCCCTGGCAAGCACCTGAGCGATCTGCTGGTCGTCGGGAGGCGTGGTCACGTGTGCTCTCCTCGTTAGTAGTTGGTCCGCGCCTGTCGTTGACTGTGACCATAACCCGCGGGCAGAAGTGGCATCGCCGCCGATCCCCGCTGTTCGCTTACGGCGCAGGCTAGCGGGCCATTGTGCGCTCTGAGCGCAAGCCGTTAGGCAGCTGCTACTCGGCGTCGCGGTCTGTGTCCACGTCGGCGGCAGCGTCCACGTCGGCGGCAGCGTCGAGATCCGGGTCAGCGTCGGCGTCCGCATCCACGTCGCCGTCCTCGGCGTCCGCCGCGTCGGGCGGGCCGACGTACACGGGCCGGCCTGCCTCGTCGATCACTCTGGCCCGCTCGGCCAGCCAGGTGAGAGCGTTGCCGCGCAGCACGTCCGACGCCACGGCAGGGAGCTGTCCGTTGTCGCTGAGCTGCTGGGCCAGCTGGTCCGGCTGGACGCCCATCCGGTACGCCTGCTCGGTCACGTAGGCGCTGAGCTGCTCCGTCGTGACCGTCAGTTCTTCCTGGGTCGCGAGCTTGTCGAGGATGAACCCGGCCGTCACTGACCGCCTGGCGTCTGCCTCGAAGTCAGCGTCGATCTTGGCCTGCGTGGTGTTGCTGGCGTCGAGGTAGGCCTTCATGGTCAGGCCTGCCCGGTCCAGCTGATCCTGCAGGCTGCGCCGGCGCTGCTCAACCTCGGCCTGAATGATGCGCTCGGGCAGCGGCAGATCCAGCTGATCGATGAGCGCGTCGAGCAGCCGCTCCCTTGCCTGGCCCGCCTGACCGGACTGGCGCATGGCCGTCAGCTGCTTGCGGGTGGATGCACGCAGCTCGCCTACCGTGTCGAACTCGCTGGCGGACTGGGCGAATTCGTCGTCAAGCTCTGGCAGGTCCTTGACCTTTACCGAGTTCACAGTGACCTGGACGTCGGCCGCCATGCCTGCCTGCTTGCCGCCGGCCAGCTCGGCGGTGAACGTCTTGGACTCGCCGGCCGTCATTCCGGCGAGCGCTTCGTCGAGCCCGTCCAGCATCGACTCGGTGCCGACCTCGTAGGAGACCCCGGTGGCCTGGGCGTCGTCGACAGGCGCGCCGTCGACCGTCGCGGCCAGGTCGATTGACACGAAGTCACCGGACTCGACGGCGCGGTCAACGGTCCGCAGCGAAGCAAAGCGCTCCCGCAGTGCGCCGAGGTACTCCTCCACCTGATCGGGGCCGACGTCGGCGTTGTCCACGGTGACCGACAGCGCATCCAGGTCGGGCAGGTCGAAGCTCGGCCGGACATCCACCTCGGCCGTGAATGCCAGCTCCTTGCCGTCGTCGAGCCTAGTGATCTCCAGGTCCGGCTGGGTGAGCGGGACGACATCGTGCTCGGCTACAGCCTTGTTGTACAGCTCGGGCACGGCCTCGTTGACGGCCTGCTCGAGGACGGCAGCGCGCCCGAATCTCTGGTCGATGATGCGCGGCGGCACCCGGCCCGGCCGGAATCCCGGCACCCGAACCTGACGCGCCACCTCCCGGTAAGCCTTGTCGAGGCTCGCCTTGAGCTCCTCGAACGGAACTTCGATGGTCAGCTTCACCCTGGTCGGGCTCAGCTCTTCGACGTCGGTCTTCACCTGGGGTCGCTTCCTGGAAGGGGCCATGCCGCTAGCGGGCACCGTGCACGCGCGGGCCGGACTGGCTCGTCGCTCGCGGCTACTGGGCGCCAAGTCTAGGACAGTGACCGCGTGTTCACCCGCGACGGGTGATGATCACGGGAACTCGGCGACTTCACGATGGAACTTGCACGAGTACTACAGCGTAATGCCGGGAACGTGGCCGCCCTCGGCGGGCAGCCACCCAACGCTCCCGGTGGTCTAGTTCTCCAAGGAGGCGAGGATGACCGAACCGCATACTGGTCCGCCAGCAGGCTCCGGCCCTGGCGAGCAGCCAGGTGCGATGCCGTCCAGCGCGGGCACCGGCACGGGCGGCACGGTCGCGCCCGGCGGCATGGCTGCGCCGGGCAGTACGCCCGCGCCCGGCAGCGCGGGGCCTGGCAGGGAAGCAGGCAGTACGGGTGCAGGCGCTACGAGCAGTATCGCCACCGCCAGGCGCACATCGGACACGCAGACGAGTGTGCCGCAACAGCTAGGCCACCAGCAGGAGCGAATCGCCGGCGAGACAGACACTGGCCAGATGGACATGGGCGCGCCCGGCATGAGCCCGATCGCACAGCAGTTTTCCGCCGCTGCTAACAGGGCGTGGTGGGCAGTGCTGCTCGGCGCGCTCGGCATGGTAGCGCTTGGCATCGCACTGCTGGTGTGGCCGCACGCTTCGCTGACCGTCGTGTCGATCCTGATCGGCGCCGCCGTCTTGGTGTCGGGGGTGGTCCGGCTGTACGAGGGCTTCACCGCACGGGCCGAAAGCGGCGGCATGCGGGCCGGATACATCGTGATCGGCCTGCTAGCCGTGCTCGCCGGGATCTACTTGCTGCGCCACCACGCGCTCAGCCTGTTCCTGGTCGCGTTCGTCACCGGGGTGTACTTCATCGCGCACGGCATCTCCGACCTCGGCGTGGCCATCTCGGGCGGTACTCCAAACCGCGGCCTGCGCGCCGTGCTCGGCGTGTTCAGCCTCGCCGCCGGCATCATCATGGTTATCTGGCCGGGGATCACGCTCGTGCTGCTCTTCACGATCGTCGCCGCCTGGCTGCTCTTCTACGGGCTCATGCTCGCCGTGCTGGCGTTCAGTCTGCGCCGGACGGTGAAGTCCGCGGAGAAAACGATGATGCCGTCGCAGCGGCTGGCCACCAGCACCGGCTATCAGTAGCGAGGCGGTCCAGCGGCACTCGGTGGCCTCGCCCGGCAGCCGCGCTGGGCGAGGTCACCGGGAGCGAGCATCAAGACAATCGATGGCGGCGTAAGAGCAGCTCGAGCCGCCGGCCCTGAGCGATCGCCTGGCGGCGGTTGGCCACACCCAGCTTCCGGTACGCCGAGCTGAGATGCGTCTTGATGGTGTTAATGGACAGAAACAGCGACTCGGCGATCTCCTGGTTGGTCATGTGGGAGGGCAGGAAACGCAGTACCGCAAGCTCGCTGTCAGTCAGCAGCGCGGCGGGCTGCGCCGACGCCGGACGCGGCAGGCGGCCGTCGAACCTGTCCAGGATCCGGGCAGCGAACCCCGCGCACCGGCTCGACGGCGAGATCAGCACCGTGAGCGCCGACCTGACGGCCGGGCCTGCCGCGACGAACGGGCCGCAGGCATCGTCTGGCTCGGCCAGCGCCAGCGCCTCGGCGAGCAGTTCGGCGGCTTCGCTGCCCTGGCTGAGCCTGCGCCGGGCGACAACGGCTGTCAGCAGCGCGCCAATCCTGTCAGTGCTCGAGCAGTTCGCGGTGGCTTCGGCGAGCACAGGCTCGACCAGCGATAGCGCACCCTTGTCGTCCTCCCCCGCGATCAGCAGCCTGGCCTGGCAGACGGCCACATCCGGCCGGGCGCGCACGCCCGGGCTGATCAGGCCGGCGAGCGTCGCCCTGGCGCGTTCCAGTTCGCCGGCCGCGAGGCTAATCTCCGCATCCAGGACTGCGATGGCCGCAGCGATTCCGCGCGGCCGATCAGGCATGCTCCCCGGCATCAGCACAGCGGCCGGATCGCCGGTGCTCACGGGTGTGCCCGAGTAACCTGCCGCGGGCGGCGCCACAGCGGCATCGCTGAGCCACCTGACCAGCCCGCGTGCACCGGCGAGGTTGCCCTCGGCGACGGCGAGGCGGGCTCGCAGCAGGCCACTCAGGACAGCGACAGATGGCTCACCCGCTGGCCGTGATGTCATCGCCGCCAGGTCGGCCTGATCAAGCAGTGCGCCAGCCGCGTCCGGCTCGTCGCGGGCCAGGCTGACGGCAGCGCCGGCGAGCGCGAGCACCGGAGCCAGTTCCCCATCGCGGCCACTACTACCGTCGGCCACGCTGCCCGCCACCCTGGTTGCGGTGGCCAGGTCGCCGTACAGTGCCGCGGCGACTGCTTCCCACGCGCGACCCCGTTCCCGCAATGCCAGCAAGCCGCCCGCCGACAGCTGTGCGCCAGCGTGCAGGAATGCTGACCGCGCCTGCTGCGTGTCGCACTCGCGGAGCGACGCGAGGCCGATCCCCAGCCACAGCGTGCCAAGCGCCCGGTGCGCCCCGACGCCACGCGGGTCGGTGTGCGCGTTGCTCGCCAGCAGCCAGTAAGGCTCCAGCCAGTCCGGCTCGGGCGTGGTCATGGCGGTGGTCAGCAGGATCCGGAGCGCGGCTACCCAGAGCTCGGTCTGCTCGCGCTCGTGGCCCGCGAGCCCGGCTAGCTCGGCCTCGGCGCCCTCCAGGTGGGGCAGCGCGCCATCGGCGTCGCCTTGCCAGATCCGCGCCGCCGCGAGCGCGACCGCGAGCACGACGCTCAGTTCCTCGTCGCCCGCCAGCCGGCCAGGTGGCATCGCCGCCAGCGCTGCCTCCAGGCCGGGACCGGCCGGCGAGAACATCACCGCCGGACCCGCGTCACTGAGGACGTGCAGGCCGAACTCCCACTCGCCCACCTCGGCGGCCGCCTGGACGGCGGGCAGGACGTCGCCGCGCGCGGCGTGCCAGCGGGCCACCAGGCGCTGGAGTCCGGGCGCCTCGTGCGGAAATTCCCGGCGCAGCGCGGCGGACAGCACCTCCCTGAGCATCGGGTGGTAGCGGTACTCGCCCGAGTCGGGCGTGAGCGCCTGCACCAGGCCGGTCTCGCGGCTGAGCTGCTCGAGCAGCCGCGCAGCCCCGGTCTCGCCGGTCAGCTCGTGAGCCAGCTCAGCGGGCACGGTCAGGCTCAGACTGGTGCGCATCATGAACTCGCGTACCGCCGCTGGCATGCCGCCGAGTACCTCGTCCTGAAGGTAGTCAGCGACCAGCGCCTGGGCGCCGACCTCGCCGACCTCGCCAACCTCGCCGATGTCGCCAACCTGGGCGACCTGGCCGGCCTGGCCGGACTGGCCTGCCTGGCCTGCCAGCGCCGTCAGGCGCAGGCCCGCTAGCCAGCCCTCGGTCTTGCGCACCAGGTGATCGCGCTCGGACTCGCTGACCGGCGTGCCGAGCATGCCGAAGTAAGCAGCTGTCTCCTCGCTCGTGCAGGCGAGGTCGGCCGCGCCGATGTCGGCCAGCTCGCCTTCGAGGCGGAGCCTGGACAGGGCCAGGCCCGGCGCGGACCGGCCGGCCAGCAGTAGCCGCAGGCCGGGCGGCTCGTGCCTGAGCAGCTCGTCCAGGCCGGCGACGGACTCGCTGCCGGCGAGAAGGTGCACGTCATCGAGGACGAGGACGACCGGATCGTGATCGCCGCCCGGCCTGATCGCGACGGAGACCCATTGCGGGATCTCGGCCGCCGTCATGCCAGCGGGCGGCCCCGCCTTACCAGCGGGAAAGATCCCAGCTCGGAACAGCGCGGCGGTCACGTACCGCCAGAACCGCCCGGGCTCGGCGTCGGCGACATCGAGGCTCACCCAGGCGGGACGCCGGCCGGCCGGCCTGCTGGCGGCCCAGATGGCCGCCGCGACCGTCTTCCCGGCACCGGGCGGGCCGGTCATCAGCGTGATCCGGCGAGTGACCGCGGCGTCCAGGAGCGCCCGGATCCGGGGCCGCGGCAGCACAGCCACGCCTGGTCGCGGGATGCGCAGCTTGTCTTCAAGCAGCGCAATATCCTGCGGCTGGGCAGCCAGCACGGCCCTGCTTGCGATGGTCGTCATCACCCTCCCCGGCACCGCGCGGATGTTTATCGCACCCTCGGACGCATGCTCCTGCGTGCCCGGAGTGGACATGCATCGCGAGGTCACGCAAAAGCCCCCGGCTGCTTGGCCAGTCCCCGCTGGCACTCACCCGCTACGGTGAACTTGCAGCTCAACGCCCCGTAATCGCCATACCCGCAACGCCAGGCCACCAATCAGAGCGACCTGCTATGCCCGCTATGCCACGGCGCGTCCGGCGAAATCGCGGCGGGCCCGGATCACCCCGGCCGGGTGATGACCAGTACCACGACCGTCCGTAGCGTCCGTAGAAGAACAACCCGGACAACCGGTTAGCCATGGGCCTTGCCAAGCTGGCAAGGCCACGACCTTGTGCCCGCTAGCCGGCCAGGTCAGAGGGGAGTGGCTTTCGATGAGCAGAGCACAGGACAGATCTTCAGGTCTTCCGACCGGTGCCCAGGCCGCAGAGAAGGCCGCTGGAGCAACGGGAACCGGGACGACCAGCGGAGCGGGCGCCACCGGCACCGCGAGTACTACCGACACCACGGGCACCACGGGGGTTACCGGCACCACGGGCACCACCGGACAGCAGCCAGTTCAGCAGACGCCAACCGCGAGCTACGAGCGGGGCCGGGAGCCGTCAGCCGAATGGCGCACCTCCGGGCAGGGCCAGCGCGACAGCTCCGGTACCGCCATCGGCGGGGTCCTGTCGGTCGTCGCCGGCCTGCTCGCATTCCTCTCCGGGCTTGCCTTCGTCGTCCGGCCGCACTTCTACCCGACGCTGTCGGGCTATGCCTACCGCTGGCCCGGTACCGGCTGGGGCTGGGTCCTGCTCGCTCTCGGCATAGTGCTGTTCGCCGCGGGGGCAAGCGTGCTGCTGGGCATCGCCGCGGCGCGACCTGTGGCCGCTGGCCTCGCGGTGCTGACAGCTATCGCGGGCTTCATGTTCCTGGTGTACTCGCCGTTCACGGGCATAGTGCTCGTGGCCCTCAGCGTGTTCGCCATCTGGGGCCTGCTCCGCGGTGGACTAGACCGGAGCGGATCGAGGATGTAACGCCGTAAGCCACCGCCGGCGGCCACTCCGGCGCGGCGCGAGCGACAAAGCGACGACGAGCCCCGGCCCTGAGATCAGGGCCGGGGCTCGCCCGCGCACGGAGTCACGGTGCAGCGCACGGAGTCACGGTCCGTCGCGGTCAGCTTCGATCACGCGCAGGACCGCTTCGATGAGCGCCAGGTGGGTGAATGCCTGCGGGAAGTTGCCGAGGTGGCGCCCGCTGGCCGCCTCGATCTCCTCGGCGTACAGCTGGAGCGGGCTGGCGAGCGACAGCAGCTTGCCGCACAGGGCTGCGGCCCGCTCTGTCTCGCCGATCATTACCAGCGCCGACACCAGCCAGAACGAGCAGATCGTGAACGTGCCCTCCGCACCAGCCATCCCGTCATCCGTCTCCTCCGGCCGGTACCGCAGCACGAGGCCGTCGATGCTGAGCTCGTCGGCGACGGCCAGGACGGTGGCCCGGACCCGCTCGTCATCGGGCGGCAGGAAGCCCATGATCGGCACCAGCAGCAGCGACGCATCCAGCGCCGAGCCGCCGTAGGTCTGCACGAACACGCCACGTTCGCTGACGCCGCGCGCACAGATCTCGGCGTGCATCTTGTCGGCCGCGGCACGCCAGCGGCCCGCCTGCTGGGTGTCGCCGCGGCCCTCGGCCAGCCTGGCTCCGCGGTCGACGGCGACCCAGCACATGACCTTGGACGCGGTGTAGTGCCGCTCCTCGCCGCGCGTTTCCCAGATGCCGCGGTCCGGCTCCTGGTACACCTCGATGGCGCGCGTGACCATGACGCCCGCTGCCATCCAGGAAACCGGGCCGAGTTCGGCAGGCGCGTTGTCGAAGTAGAGCGCGAGGGCTTCCATCGCCATGCCCCACATGTCGTGCTGGTGCTGGTTGAACGCGCCATTGCCGATCCGCACGGGCTGCGCGCCCTCGTAGCCGCGCAGGTGATCGAGCACCTCCTCGTGCAGGTCGCGCTCGCAATCGATGCCGTACATGAGCTGCAGCGGGCCGGCGGCGACAGCGTCCATCAGGAATTCGAAGTAGCCGAACGCCTCCCAGTCGAAGCCCAGTTTGTACAGGGCTGAGAGCATGAACGCCGAGTCGCGGATCCAGGTATACCGGTAGTCCCAGTTGCGCTCGCCGCCTGGCGTCTCGGGCAGCGACGTGGTGGCCGCCGCCATGATGGCGCCTGACGGCGCGTAGCTCAGGCCCTTCAGCGTCAGCGCGCTGCGCTCGAGGTACGGGCGCCAGGGATGGTCGGGCATCATCGGGCTGGCGTGGCGGAACCAATCGCGCCAGCACACGACGGTCGCGTCCAGTTGGGCCTCGGCGTCGGCCGCCGTCGCGACTGAAGCGTGCTGCCAGGACAGTGCGGCGTAGGCAGTCTCGCCCGCCGATAGCGCGGTGCGAGCCGTCGCCCTGGCACCGCCGAGGCCCAGGTTGAGGCTGCTCGACAAGATGACCTCGGGCTGGTCGGGCGCGACGCAAGACGCGACGTCGTAGCCGGGGCCGTGGTAGCTCCAGGTCCCCGCATCGCGGCCGTAGTCGAACAGGGGCATGCAGTCCAGCATCAGGTCGACCTGGCCGGAGATGCAGGTCGCAGTGCGGACCAGCATCCCGCGTCCGGTGAAGTCTCCCGGCGGCCGCCGTCGGCCCTCGACCCGTTCGCTGCCGTGCCACGGCCCCATCGCCAGCCCGTCGCGCACGACGAGCCACCCAGTAGGGGTGGACCAGGTCGTCTCCAGCACCATCGAACCTGGCACGTAGCGCCGCTGGGCCGGCACTCGCGTGTGCACGGGACCAAGCCGGAAGAATCCGGCCGACCGGTCGAGGAGGGTAGCGAAGACACTCGGCGAGTCCGGCCGCGGCAGGCACATCCACTCCACCGCGCCATCCGGCGCGATGAGGGCTGTGGTGTTGCAATCGGACAGGAAGGCGTACTCCGCTATAGGAGGGAACGGGGACGATGCGGGCGCCGCCGCAGTCACAGGCAGTGCAGGACGGGACATCCCTGGCTCATTCCCGGTGGGAGCTACCTCGCCTCACCCGAACCGGATGAGTCCTAGCCGACCACGCCCGTCAGCCCCAGGATGCCGTTGATCGTGAGGAGCACGCCGCCGACCACGAGCGCGCCGACGACGAGGACGTGCCCGTGCGAGCGAAGCCAGCCGTTGAAGCGACCAAGCAGTCGGCCGGTCCGGTCCGGCACGAGGAGATACAGCAGCAGCGGCAGCCACACGAACGCGATCGTGATCACGATGACGACGGCGATGTCCAGGATGCTCACCGCAATGCTCTGCTGGGCTGTCGCGATCACCTCCACCGCGGCCACGAACGTCAGCGATGGCGAGTAGACCACGATGCCCACGATGAAGGCTGCCCTGCCGCCCGGCCTGGCCAGCAGCCGGGAGATGACGCCCGTGTCCTTCTTCGCCGGATCGGGCCGCTTAGGCCCCCGCCGCCACAGGTAGCCGCCCCCGATGAGAATCAGAAGGCCAAGCCCAAGTCGGACGCCATACCGGGTCGGGCGCTGGTGCGGCTTGTAGACGTGGCCGGCGTGCAGCACGACGAAGACGATCGTCGCCATGACCACCGTCATGACGATCGCGCCGGCCAGGAAGATCAGCACGGTGCGGCGCGGATTGGCTGAGCCTAGGAACACCGCTGTTACCAGCAGCGCCGTCGGCGTCAGCGCAGCGAGCACGGCGAGGCCGGCTGCGTCGGTCAGCACCATTTGCGGTCCCGGCGCGCGCGCTGCCCGATGATCGCCCGCATGCCCGATAGATGCCCGCGGCCTGGTCCGAGGCGTCACCCGATCCGGGTGAACAAGCTTGATAGCGGCCGGTGCCACAGCGGCGATCATGGGTAGAGCAGCAGGAGTGACAACTGACATCCGCCAGCCTCCCGGGCCGGCAGTGACGCCGACGGCGGGGATGACCTGGATCCAGGGCGGACAGTTCGCCATGGGATCGGCGGACTTCTATCCGGAGGAGCGCCCCGTCCACGCGGTCGCCGTCGACGGGTACTGGATCGACACCCGACTGGTGACCGTCGCCCAGTTCCGCCGGTTCGTCAAGCAGACCGGGCATGTCACGACCGCGGAGCGGGCCCCGGATCCGGCCGCCTATCCAGATGCGCAGCCAGACCTGCTGGTGCCCGGCTCGCTGGTGTTCCGCAACACGCCGGGTCCGGTTGACCTGCGCGACTACGCGAACTGGTGGGCCTACGTCCCCGGCGCATCGTGGCGGCACCCAGAGGGGCCGGGCAGCGATGTGTCCAGGCGCGACAAGCATCCGGTGACCCATGTGACGTACGCCGATGCCCGCGCCTACGCCGACTGGGCCGGCAAGGACCTGCCGACCGAGGCCGAGTGGGAGTACGCGGCGCGCGGGGGCCTGGACGGCGCCGTCTACGCGTGGGGCGACGACTTTGCGCCGGGCGGGCGGCAGCTGGCTAACACCTGGCAGGGCGAATTCCCCTGGCAGAACCTGATGCTGGACGGCTACGACGGCACCTCGCCTGTCGCGGCGTTCCCAGCCAACGGCTACGGGCTCTACGACATGGCGGGCAACGTGTGGGAATGGACGGCCGACTTGTTCCGCCCGCGGCATCAGGTCAAGGCGCCGGACACGGCCTGCTGCGTGCCGCGGAATCCGCGCGTCAGCGCGGTGCACACGAGCGGGATCCAGGCAACTGACATCCCGCGGCGGGTGATCAAGGGCGGCTCGCACCTGTGCGCGCCAAGTTACTGCCTGCGCTATCGGCCGGCCGCGCGTCAGGGCGAGGCCGTCGACACCTCAACTGGGCACCTAGGATTCCGCTGCGTGCTCCGGCCCGCCAGTACCTGACCCGCTAGTACCTGACCCGCCAGCCGGTGACCTGCGCGCCGTCGGCCCGCCGGGAACCCTGCTTCTGACCCTGGTCCGGAAGAACCCGGAGATCACGCTGACGGCCGTGCCGAGGAATATCAGGTTGAAAATGATCTGCAGAGTGACAGCAGCCCTGGCAAGCTGACCGACCGGGTGCACGTCACCGAACCCGACGGTCGCCAAGGTGCTGACGTTGAAGTACAGCGCGTCCGTCTTGGTACTCAGGCTGACGAACTGGCCCGGCAGCCGGGCAACCGACTCATCCGCGTAGGAGAAGAACAGCACCGTCGCCGTGAGCAGCAGCACCAGAACCCGGATCCGCGCCTGCTCGCCGGCTCGCAAGAGCCTGTTGACGGCGACCAGGATCAGCAGGCCGAGCACGACGACACCGCAGCTGAACAGGATGCCCCACGAGACCTCGCGCATCCGGCCCGGTACCGGGATCTGGTAGTACACCGCGGTAGCGGCTGCGATCAGCAGCACCGTCACGATCGCCCGGGTGACCTGAGATCGCTCGTCGCTCACCAGCCACCTGCCAGGCGGGCCCTGGTTCGCAGCGCGCACATCACCCGAGTGTGGCACGGCGGCCGCAGCCGCCCGGACCGCGGCTCACTCCCTCGCCGTTGCCTGCCACCCACGGCGGCTCGCTGCCGTGGTCAGGATGCCTGCGGACGGCCTTCGGGCGTGAGGTCAAGCAGCTTCATAACCTCGGTCGCGATCTGGCCCGCGGGCCGTTCGCCGACGGTGACCAGGTGCACTCTGCGCTCGTCCTTCGGCATCTCAAGGTCAGCGAACTGGCTGGCCATCAGCGGCTCGTGGAAGAAGTGGCCGGCCCGGGTCGCGAGTCGCGCCTGGTCGTCCGCCTCGCTGATCACGAGAAACACCAGCTCCGCGTCGTCCCGCCCGCCGAGCAGTTCGTCCCGGTACCGGCGCTTCAGGGCGGAGCAGGCAAGCACAGCTGACTGGCCGCTGGCGCCAATGTCATCCATCCACGCGGTAATCGCCGCGAGCCAGGGCTCGCGATCAGCGTCAGTCAGCGGCAGCCCGGCCCGCATCTTCGCGATGTTTGCGGCCGGGTGGAAGGAGTCACCATCGGCGAACGTCCAGCCGAGCCGCCGGGCCAGCAGCTGGCCCACGGTCGTCTTGCCGCTGCCGGCCACGCCGGCCACCACTACGATCATCGGAGGCGAGCCTAACGTGCGACGCTTTGCGTGGATGCCTGAGCCAGAGGGAGCACGGCAATGCCGACCGAATCCATAGACGCGCTCGTGATCTTCGGTGCGACCGGGGACCTAGCGAAGCTCGAGACGTTTCCGGCGCTGGTCGGGCTAGTCGATCGCGGCGTCCTCACCGTTCCGATAGTTGGCGTGGCCAACAGCGGCTGGGGCGTTGCGCAGTTCCGGGAGTATGCGGCGGCGTCGCTGAAGCTCAACGACATCGATCCGGCCAGCCCGGCGGCGGCCCGGATGCTCGGATTGCTGCGTTATGTCGACGGTGACCTGACTGACCCCGCTACCTATCAGGGCATGTCGGCGGCCATGGGCGACAGCCAGCGCCCGCTCTACTACCTCGAAGTGCCGCCGTCGCTCTTCGGCAGGATCGCCGAGGGGATCGCGGGCGCAGGCCGCGCCGCGGCCGCGCGGGTGATGGTAGAGAAGCCGTTCGGGACCGACCTGGCCAGCGCCATCAAGCTCAACGAGACGATGCACCAGCACTTCCCGGAGGAGTCGATCTACCGGGTCGATCACTGGCTCGGACTCGAAGCGGTCGAGAACCTGCTGTTTGTCCGGTTCGCCAACTCCATCATCGAGCCGCTACTGAGCCGTGATCACGTCGCCAGCATCCAGATCACGATGTCCGAGGCCTTCGACGTCGCCACTCGCGGCAGGTTCTACGACAACACCGGCGCGATCAGGGACGTCATCCAGAACCACATGCTGCAGGTACTGGCCACGGTCCTGGCCGAGCCGCCCGACGGCAGCGGACTGGCGTACTGGCGTGACGTGAAGTCCCAGATCATCGGCGCGCTCGAACCGCTGAGCCCGAAGGCAACTGTCCGCGGCCAGTACGAGGGCTACCTGCAGGTCCCCGGCGTCGCGCCGGACAGTACGACCGAGACCTACGTAGCGATCGGGCTGACCGCCCAGTCGTGGCGCTGGGCGGACGTGCCGATCCTCATCCGAGCTGGCAAGTGCCTGCCTGTCACGGCGACCGAGGTCGTGTTGCGGTTCCGCAAGCCGCCCCATGACGTGTTCGGTGTCGGTGACCAGCCGGATGCGAACAATCTCCGGATCCGCATCTATCCCGACGACCGGATAGGTATCACCGTGCTCGGGAAGAAGCCGGGCCCGGACATGGTGCCCCAGCCACGCGAGCTCGCTTACTCCGGTCAGACGATGCAGCAGATGATGCGGCCGTATGACCGGCTGATCGGCGCCGCCCTCAACGGCGAGCGATACCTCTTTGCCCGGCAGGAGACGGTCGAGGCGGCCTGGCGCGTCGTGCAGCCCGTGCTGGGGAATGTCGTGCCGGTGGTGCCGTATCCGCGGGATACCTGGGGACCAGCGGCCGCCGACTCGCTACTCCCGGCGGGCGGGGCCTGGCACAACCCGGCCCCGTAGCCAGCGGCCCAAGCAATAACAGTGCCCAATCAATGACAGTGCCCAAGCTATGACAGCAGCCGGGGATGGGCATGAACCCTCCCATGACAGGCGCGGCGGCGAGACCGGGCCAGCCGAGATGGGAGCAGCCAGCACGGGTGCAGCCAGCGCGGGACCAGCCACGGAACCAGTCGAGACAGAGCCGGATCCGCGGTTCACGCTGGCCAACGAGCGGACGTTCCTGGCCTGGAGCCGGACGGCCCTCGCCCTGGTCGCGGCGGGCCTTGGCATCGTGCAGCTGCTGCCACCGTTCCCTGGCGTCCCCTTTGGCCGACACGTGCTGGGCGTCCCGCTCATCGTGCTGGGCGCGGTTCTGGCCGTCGCCGCGTATACGGACATGATGCGCAATCAGCGGGCACTGCGGCGCAGCGAGCCGCTGCCCAGGTCCGTGCTGCCCCGGCTGCTGGCCGGCACGATCGGTGCCGTAGCCACCGTTGCCGCCGTCGTCGTCCTGCTCTCGGCGACAAGGTAGCGGCGATGGCACCCGCCGCCCCGCAGCCTCCGGTCACCGATCCGGCCGACCGGACCAGGCTTGCCTGGACCCGCACCGCAGTCGGATTCGCAGCCATCGGCGGAGCCATGCTCAAGGTCAGCCCGATAGCCGGAGGGGTAGTCCTGCTACTCAGCCTGCCCATCTGGCTGATCGCACGCCGCACTAGCGGTGCCGGCCTGGCCGGTTCGTCACCTCGAGACCTGCGGCTGGTCACCGTGACCGTCGTCATCGTCGCCGTGGCAGCGCTCGTCGTTGTCATCTTTGGCCGCAGCCCCGACAGCCTGGGTCAGTTGCTTCGTGGCCGCTGACAAGACGGCGCAGCGTCCCACTGTCAGCGCGACGAAGCTCAGGTTGCGCTGGCTGGGGATCGTCGTCGCCGTCATGGCACTGCTGACCGCGGGCTGGCCGCTACTCGACAAGGCGGTTGCCGACCAGCACCCACTGGCCGCCGGCTCCCGGCTCACCGTCGGTGCGAGCCCGAGCTCGGGCGTCGTCACCGTCGGACCGGGCTGGTCGCTGCTGTCTGCGCAGAGCAACCCCACCCAGGGCTACCTGCTTCAGCGTGGCAACCTCAATCTGTCGATCATGCACGTGGGCCTGGTTGACCGTGAGCAGCTACCGCAGATGTGGCGGGACCTGCTGCGGCTCCTGTCGGTGAGCAACCCGGGCATCCGGCTCAGCAAGCCAGCGTTCATTACCACCGCCCACGGCCTGCACGCCGTCACTGGCGGGGTGACGGGCTCCCGGCAGATCGGCACCGCGACGATTGTCCGCGCTCCGTCCGGGAACTTCGGCATCGAGATGGTCGCGCTTGCCCCGCGCCGGACAAGCCCGGCAATGCACGCGGCGGCGGCGCGGGTGATCTTCTCGCTCATGTTTTTGGCGCACGGCACATGACCTCCACTGCGACGAGCAGCCCCCGGCTGTCCCAGGCCCAGAGCATTCGGCTGGTACGGATGACGGCCATCGTCGCGTGCGCGTTCGGCGCAGCGATCCTGAGCTGGCAGTTCTTCCGATTCCTTGTGGTTTTCCCCGGCCCGGCGCTGCTGGCCGCGGTCCTGGAGATTCCGCTTCTGGTGGTCGGCTTCGTGCTGGTGCGGCTTGCTCGTCCACTCCGTCCGCCACCGCTTACCTGGTCCGCCGCTGCGCTCGCGTGGGGCGCTACTGCCGCCGCCGGATGCGCGCTGCTGGCCAACAAGGGCCTGATCGGGCTGTGGTCCAAGGGCGCAGGCATTCAGTTCGCCGCGAACTGGTCCGCATCGCTGTCCGCCCCGCTGAACGAGGAGACGCTCAAGCTGTGCGGCGTCATCATGATCGTCCTTGCGGCGCCGCGCGTGATCCAGGGACCGCTCGACGGAATGATCATCGGCGCGCTGGTAGGCCTGGGCTTCCAGGTGACCGAGAACGTGACGTACGGGCTCAACAACATCGTCCTCGCCGGCGCGACGGACCCGGGCAGGGCGGTCATCGACTCAGCGCTGATCCGGGTCGGCCTGACGGCGCTGGGCTCCCACTGGACCATGACGGCTGTCGCTGGCGCCGGCGTCGGCTACATCGTCGCGCGCCTGCGCGGTGCCGAGCACGGCGGCGTGCTGCCCGCGGTCGCCTGCCTGCTGACCGCGATGGCGATGCACCTGCTGTTCGACGCGCCGCGGCTGGCTATCGTGATTAAGGTCGGCGTGAACTTCGCGATCGTGCTCGTGCTGTACCTGCTCCTCAGCAACGCCTACCTGGGCCGTGCGCACCAGGTCGAGGCCGGCTGGACCGCAGCCGGTATTATCACGTCGGATGAGTCAGCGATCCTGCTGAGCCGCTGGGGGCGGCGCCGCGAGCTGGCGGGGGCAGCGACGGCAAGCGAGCGGGGTCGGCTGGCGGCCCGGCAGGCCGCTCTCCTGACCGACATGGAGCAGGCGGCCGCGTGACTGGCCACCAAGAGCCCGGCTTGCGTCGCGGCTGGCGCGGGGGTTGCGAAGCTCGTCATGAGGTCTTCATGTTGTGCGGGTAGACATGTCGCTGGGGGGCCGACGCGCGGATATCGCACGACAGCCGATGGGGGAACCAAGTGGCGAGACCGAGCATGCCAAGCTCGCGGTACGCGCAAACGAGTACAGGCTCATCCACCGGCGGACCAGTGGACCCCGGTCCGCCGCGTCACCGAGCCCGCCGCCGGTGGGCCCCGCACTGGCCACGGCGCACATGGTCGCGGCTCACGCTCACCGCGCTAATCCTGATCCTGGTGCCCATCGCCTGGTCGGTGGGGCACGCACTGACCGCGCCGGGCGGCGGATCGCTGTCGGACCGGATGGCTGAGTGGGCGCGCGACCACTACCTAGGACCTGTCGTCACCTTGGGCGAGTGGCTGACTTACCAGCCGCCAAAGGTCGGCGGCAAGCCCTCGTTCGCGCTTACCGGGCCATCCGCCGCTGCGGTGAACCGTGCGTCGGCGCAGAAGGCACACCAGAGAGCGGCGGCGATTGCCACCTACGGCCCGCCAGCACAGCTTCAGTCCATGGCAGGCTCGCCACTGCCGGGCGAGGGCGTCTGGCGGGTACTCGGGACCGTCAACGGGGACCCGGCGATCTATGGCACGTACCTGCGGCCAAGCAGCGTCTACAGCTCCTACGTGGCCGGCATCGTGTCGATGAACCAGACCCTGGTCCGGTTCGAGCTCCGGCCCGGCTCGGAAGACCCTGGTCCCGGCGCGTGGCACGCGGCTTCCTCCATCCTCCCTGGCACCCGGAGCGGCCTGCTGGCGACCTTCAACAGCGGCTTTAAGATCAGCTCGTCGGGTGGGGGTTTTTACCTGAATGGAGCGACAAGTGGTAGTCTGACCCCCGGCGTGGCGTCGGAGGTGTACTATTCCGACGGCCACATGGCCATCGGTGTCTGGGGCCGGACCGTCGTGATGACCCCCGACGTTGTGGGAGTACGGCAGAATCTGCACCTGATCGTCACGCATGGCCACGTGCCACCCTCGGTCGACAATAATGTGGAGACGAATTGGGGCGCGACGCTAGGCGGTGGGTACTATGTCTGGCGCTCGGGCATCGGTATTACTAGGGACGGCCGCGTGATCTTCGTCTATGGCCCGGCGCTCAACGTACGCGAGCTCGCCGAGCTGATGCAGCACGCGGGCGTCGTCACCGGCATGGAGCTCGACATCAACCCCGACTGGATGTCGTTCATGTACTACCTGCACAGCCAGTCGGCCAACCCGAGGCCCGTCAACATGCTGCCAGACCAGACCCAGCCGCCCGACCGCTACTACAGCCCCGCGAGCCGCGACTTCACCGCGGTCTACGCGCGATGACGGCGAGGGCGCAAGAGACGGGCGAGCAGGCTGCCGTCGGACCAGGCGCGCAGCCAGCTGCCCCGCGGACGACCAGGGGGCTCCTGCTCGCCGCCCTCCAGGCGGCCCGTCCCAAGCAGTGGCCAAAAAACCTGCTGGTATTCACGGCTCCGCTGGCCGGGGCCACGCTGGGCAGGAATGACGGCTTCGGTTATGCCCTGCTCGCTTTCGTGGCCTTCACTGCCGCCTCCTCAGCGGTCTACGTCGTCAACGACCTCATGGACGTCGACCGCGATCGGCGGCACCCGACCAAGCGCCAGCGCCCGATAGCCTCTGGCCGCCTGCCCCGGCCCGCCGCGCTGGTACTGGCGGCAGGCTGCCTGGTGGTCGCGGGGCTGACCACCGTCGCTATCGGCGAGCCGATGCTGGGCGTCGTTATCGGGGCCTACATCGCCATCTCGTTCCTTTACAGCCTGACCCTCAAGCACCTGCCCTACATCGAGCTGACGGTCGTCGCGTCTGGCTTCGTGCTGCGCGCCCTCGGCGGCGCCGTCGCCACGCACGTGCCGCCCTCGGGCTGGTTCCTGACGGTCTGCAGCCTCGGGGCGCTGATGGTCGCGATCGGGAAGCGCTACACCGAGCTGTCGTCCATGGGCGAGGAGGCGATAGCGCACCGGCCCGTCATGCGCTGGTACAGCCTCGGCCGGCTGCGCGCCGCGCAGCGCGCCGCGAGCGTCATCATGCTCGCCGCTTACCTGTTCTGGGCGCTGTCCGAGCACGACCCCTGGATGCGAGGCTGGCACGTAGCCAGTGTCGTCCCGCTGGCGCTCGCGCTGATCCGCTTCGACCGCCTGACCGGCCTCGCCGAGGGACGCCCGGTCGAGGACCTGATCGTCCGGGATCCGATGATGATCTGCTGCGAGCTCACCTGGCTGACCATGTTCGCGGTGGGCCTTTGATGAGCGTCCTCGCAACACGAGACCAACTGCACTCCCGCGAGCTTCGCAAGCCTGATCCTCGACGTAAGGTCGCCCCATGGTGAACACGTCCACGCCGACCGACTCAGCGACTGCCCCGGCGGCCGCCGGCGCCGCAGGCAAGCCCGCCCGAATCCTGCTGATCGGCGGGACAAGCG
>DATHPF010000240.1:0-1763 GCA_035484155.1 Streptosporangiaceae bacterium | reverse complement strand
GCTGGGCGTGCACCCGTCAGGGGCGGCCGCCGCGGCCGACGACTTCAACGTCTCCTTCGAGCCGGAAGCCGACCTCCCCGGCATCGCGGCCGCCGCAGGCGGCGCCTTCGCCGCAACAGTCGACGACCCCGCGGAACTGCCATCGGTGCTCAAGGACGCGCTCGCCGCGGTCCACGCCGGCCGCTCAGCAGTCGTCGCCGTCCACCTCCCCCGAGCCCAAGGCTAACCTCCGGGAAATCCATGGCGTTTGCGTGGCTATAACGACTGAAACGCCATGGATTTCCTTTCTCCACAGGTTATCCACAGCTTCAGATTCGATAGTGACAAGCGCTTGCGCCTATCTGCACTCTGGAGATATGAAGCCATGCCCTCCCGGCCTAGTCGACGTTCTCGCTGATCACGAAGGCGTGATCAGCACATCCGATGCGCTCCGGTTCATGACAGCAAACCAATTGAGATGGCAACTATCCTCCGGGCGCTGGCAAAAAGCCGCCCGCGGAGTGGTGGTCGCCCAGTCCGGCCCGCTTACTGACGGGCAAAATCTGCGAGCGGCGCTGCTTCGGGCCGGACCGCAAGCAGTGCTTGCTGGTTTGACCGCTGCCCGGCTGGACGGCCTTACCGGATTCGGAGATAAAGCTTCATTCGCGGAAAGCCCTATTCACCTTCTCGTACCGTACGGGTACAAGCGGCGAACCTCGCCTCCCAGGCTGTGGGTGATAACGCACTACTCGCAGGCGCTTGACAGCACGGACGTGCACCCGACCCGGCAGCCGAGACGGACGCGGATCGCGCGGTCGCTGGTCGACGCCGCCGCCTGGATGCCGGCCGACCGCGGCGCGATGGCGGTCCTCGCCGCGGGCGTTCAGCAGCGCCTGGTTCGGGTGGACGACCTGCGTCAGGTGGTTGCCCGGATCGAGACCCTGCGCCGGCGCACTCTCATGACCGGCATTCTCGATGACATCACGGGCGGCGCGCAGGCGCTGTCGGAGCTGGACTTCACCCGTCACGTCGTGCGCGCGTACCGGCTGCCCGAGCCCAGCCGCCAGGTCGCGCGCCGTGACTCGCGGGGAGACGGCGGTGGACCGACGTCATGTGGGACGACTGCAGGGTCGCGGCCGAGATCGACGGCGCCCAGCACACTGAGGACCCCTTGCAGCGCTGGGATGACATGGAGCGGGACAACGACCTCAACGTCGACGGCTACCGGACGCTGAGGTTCCCCGCGTGGCTTGTCCGGCAGCACCCGGAGCTCGTCGCCTGGCAGATCCGCAGGGCGCTCCGCGCAGCGGGTTACCGAGACTGACGGGGCACCGCAAGCGTGCCCTGTCAGGCGGGCGTGAGTGCGGTACTCTTGCGGCTGGTAATGGGGCGGTAGCTCAGCTGGTCAGAGCAGCGGACTCATAATCTGCCGGTCGCGGGTTCGAGCCCCGCCCGCCCCACCTGGGACAAGCTGCTCGCGCTCGCACGTAATGCGCCAGCCTCGCGTGCGCGGCAAGCCGTTCCCCGAGCATCGCCACGAGCACCCGGGAGCCCGGCAGATACCTCACGGGGCGTACGTTAAGAGCCTGAACTGGGTTACGCGGCCGCAACGCCGGGGCCGCCGAGGCCGCCGAGGGTTGCCCGGTGCCCGGGGCGTCGGAGTGCCGCGCGAGCGGAAGGGGCGTGCTATGCAGCCGACAGCAGACCGGATCCTGACCACGCACTCGGGCAGCCTGCCGCGACCGGCGGAGTTCTTGCCGCTTCTGCTGGCACAGGAAGCGGGC
>DATHPF010000239.1:0-1677 GCA_035484155.1 Streptosporangiaceae bacterium | reverse complement strand
GCGTGCGGACTACCGGCAGATGATCGAGGTCAACCTGCTCGGTTCGATCACCACCACCGAGGTGTTCCTCGACCAGCTCAAGGACGGCGGCGGCGACATCATCAACATCTCGTCGGTCGCCGGGCGAACCGCCCGATCCGGCAACGGCGTCTACGCAGCTACCAAGTGGGGCATCAACGGCTGGTCCGAGTCACTGCGGCAGGAACTGCTGCCCGACGTCCGCGTGACGCTCGTCGAGCCAGGCGTCGTGGCCACCGAGCTGCCGAGCCACATCACCCACGCCGACACCAAACACGGAGTCCAGCAGCTTTACGACAAGGCCGAGGTCACCGCTGCAGACGTCGCCGAGATCATCGCGTTCATCCTCAGCCGTCCGCGCCGCCTGGCCATCAACGAGATCCTGTTGCGGCCAGCCGGGCAACAGTGACGCGCCGCAGGCTGTTGACGAGCCGAGAGGACGACGCAGGCACAACCGATGGCCAATCAATCGACGTCTGATTGGCCGCTGCGCGGCTCGCGCGGGGGGCACCTTCGTCGGCCGGGTAGATGAAGCAGGGCTGCTTGCGGACCTTCCCGTACTGCTCGCGCGCGATCCATTCGTAGTAGCTGTTCTACGGCAGCGACAAGGCGATCGAGAGCGCTTCACCGCTGCCACGACGCGGATCTCGGTAAGTCTCGGCAAAGGTGGAGGTTGCTGCGATGCTCCTGGCGCTCACCCCCAGGTAGACCGTCTCGCTAGGCAGCGACGGCAAGACGTCTGCAAGCCCGGACCGCCGCATCCAGTACGACAAGAACACTGGATCGCCGCCCGGGCGGCCGCATTCGCGGGCGGCGACTCGGGTACGTTTCTGGCGTATGGCTGATTCGCGGTGGTGGAAGGACTTCGACGCTGTCCTCGCGGCGGCGGTCCCTGCGGGTTCGCGCATCCTCGACGTCGGATGTGGCGACGGCGGTGGGTGGCAGCTTATGTATGGTCTATCCGCACGATGGTGATCAGGTTCCCTTCGAGCTCGTACAGCACCCGGTAAGGACCGACGCGCAGCCTACGGTAGGCGCCGCGGACGAACGCGCCCAGAGGCGCCGGATCGTCAGCTAAGGCTTCGACGGCGCGGTTGACGGCCATCATCCCGGCCTGGTCGGCCATGAAGCGGACAAAGGTCGCCTGCGCGATCCCTGACCAGATGATCCTCGCCGGGAGCCGCCGAATACCTCAGCCATGAACTCGTCGTGAGACTTCAGGCCCGGCCGCCCGGCCGCCTTCCACGCCTCGTGCTCGGCGATGGCGGCGTCGATCTCGGCTTCCTCCACCTGCTCGGCGGATGCGCGGTCCCGCAGGGCCTTCAGCGTGTGGTACTCGTGCACCGGAACCACGACAGCGGTTCGCCACCGAGACGGATGACATCATGACTGTCGTGCTGTGAAGGCTGCGCGCTCATGCCACGATGCTAGCTCGCCGCGCCGTCAACCCGGCCGTCCGGACGGTGTGAGCGCGCCCAGACCCCAGGTTAGTTATGTTCCGGGCTGGTCCCAGGCTCCTGACATAGGACCGGCGCTGCTAACGATGTTACGCACAGTAGCAGGATTGAGGGATCGGGCGCCGCGGCCGTGGACCGGTTCGTGGACCGAGCCATCTGTGCAACCCGTGCGCTCAGGGCCATCGGCGGCACGGCTCCGTGG
>DATHPF010000238.1:0-18878 GCA_035484155.1 Streptosporangiaceae bacterium | reverse complement strand
TGGCCACTACTGCCCCCCGCCAGCGCCGAATCCGATGGTCTCGGTGACGAGCGCCAGCGTGTCCTCGCACAGGAAGCCGGCCCCCGATGGCCCGGTCCCAAAACCAGCGAGGGCGTCGGCGATGGCGTCCAGCGTCCACATCCCGTCCGGCGACCCGTGCTCGTTGGCATGGAACGTGGCCGCCACCGTCGGTGCTGCCATCACGGCCGCCACGCCCCCGTGGACGACGAAGACCTCGCCGTTGATGTTCGCGGCGGCCGGACTGGCGAGGTAGGTCACCAGGGGCGCGACGTATTCCGCGCCGAGCGGGTCAGGCCCGTCCGCGGGCGCGGTGCCCATCAGGTCGCCCGTCATCGCCGTCCGCGCTCGCGGGCAGATCGCGTTCGCGCGCACGCCGTACCGGGCGCAGCTGCGCGCGGTCGTCAGCGTCAGCGCGGTGATACCGCCCTTGGCGGCCGCGTAGTTCGGCTGACCCGACGACCCGAGCAGGAACGCCTCGGAGGAGGTGTTGATGATCCGCGCGTACACCTCGCCGCCAGCCTGCTTGCTCGCCTCGCGCCAGTGCGCCGTGGCCACGCGGCTGGTCAGGAAATGGCCGCGCAGGTGCGTGCGCAGCACCAGGTCCCACTCCTCCGGCGACATCGAGAAGATCATCTTGTCGCGCAGCACGCCGGCGTTGTTGACGAGGATGTCCAGCCGGCCGAATTCGCGCAGCGCGGTGGCAAGCAGTTCCTGCGCGGTCGACCACTCGCCGATGTCGCCAGCGCTGGTAACGGCGGTGCCGCCCGCGTCCTTGATCTGGGCGGCGGTGTCATCGACCCCGTTCCCGTCCAGGTCATTGATCACTACGCTGGCGCCCGCAGCGGCGAGCCCTAGCGCCTCGGCGCGGCCTAGCCCGTGGCCGGCCCCGGTCACGATCGCAGCGCGGCCGTCGAGGCGCACCTGCTCAGTCATGTGCCAGCTCCTTCGTCAGTAACCGGGTCCGGACAGCATCCCGCCATCCACCACGAACTCGCTGCCCGTGCAGTACGACGATTCGTCTGAGGCGAGGTAGACGACCAGGTGGGAGACCTCGGACGACTTGGCGAACCGCGAGATCGGCAGCGAGCGCATGAAGCCCTCGCCGTCGCTGATGTCGGTGAAGGACTCGAACGCGGTCGCCGTCATGGTGGTCATGATGCCGCCCGGGTGGACGGAGTTGACCCGGATGCCGAGCTTGCCGAGCTCCTGCGCGGCCGACCTGGTGACGCCGCGAACCCCGAACTTGCTGGCGCTGTAGGCGGACATGCCGGCCGCGCCGGTGAAGCCCTCGACCGACGAAATGTTGATGATTGAGCCGCCGCCGGCCGCCGTCATCGGATCGATCACGTTCTTGACGCCAAGCCATTCGCCGATGAGGTTCACGTCGATGACCCGGCGGAAGTCGGCCAGGGTCATGTCGGCGATCTTCTTGTTCATCAGGATGCCGGCGTTGTTGACGAGCACGTTCAGGCTGCCGAACGCGTCGGTCGTCGCGGCGACCGCGGCGGCCCAGTCGGCCTCGCTGGTCACGTCCTGGTGGATGTAGCGGCAGTTGTCCTCGCCGAGCTCGGCGGCTAGTTCGCTGCCCTTGTCGTCGAGGATGTCGCCCAGCACGACCCTGGCACCCTGCGCCACAAAGTGCCGCGCGTGCGACTTGCCCATCCCGCGTGCGCCGCCCGTGATCAGCGCTACCTTCCCGTCGAGCCGGCCCATCGTCACCTCTCCGGTTCGGTGCTGCGCCAGTTCGGGCGGCGCCTGTACAGCTGCTCCTGTGCACGCTGCTCCCGCTCGCGCGGCCTTCAAAACCAAACGCTTGCTTGGTCTGCAGGCTAACAGCGTTCGGCGAGACTGGGCCAGATCCGGCCGAAGGATTCGGCCCAGCCGGCCGTGCCGAAACCTTCGGGATCATGGCCAGCATGTCACCGGGCGCGGCCGGCCGGGCTCGTGATCCCGTCGAACAGCAAGCGCAGCAGCGCATCGACGACCTGATCGGTGCTGAAGCCGGCCGCCTGGCGCCAGTTCATGGGCAGCCAGAGGATGTCGCGCAGCAGCCGGTAGGTCAGCTTGACGTCCAGGTCAGGCCGGAAGACGCCGGCCTCCTTGCCCCGTTCGAGCTGGGTAATCCAGATCCGCTCGATCTCGCGCAGGTCCTTGCGCATGTAGGCGAACCGCGGCTGAGTGCTGAAGTAGGTCCAGTCGTTCTGCAGCATGGTCAGCGCGGCGTGATGGCGGGCCAGGGTATGGCTGCTCGACCTGACGATTCGCTCGAGTACGTCGGCCGGATCGCTACCCGCGCTGACCGCCGAGCGATAGTCCGCGAGCACCTCGTCGAGGAAGCCAGACAGCACCTCGTCCCCGATGGCTTCCTTGGAGTCGAAGTGATGGTAGATGCTGCCGGACAGGATCCCGGCGGCCTCGGCTATCTCCCGCACCGTGGTGGCGCGAAAACCCTTCTGCGCGAACAGCTCGCTCGCGATCCGGAGCATCTCAGCCCGCCGCCGCGACCGGCCTGCGCCGTTCGCCGCCTTGGGCGCCGCGGCCCGGCCGCCAGGCTGGCTCGTGCGCGACGGCTCCATCGCGCCATTATGGCTGGTGGGCCGGCAAGCTCCCAAGCGCTTGCTTGGCATGGCTTGCGTGCCGCTCGGCGTGGGCGCTACATCGCGGCCGGGTAACTGGCCGCCAGCGCGGCGCCTGCCTGGTCAGCGAGGGCAGCCGCGACGAGCAACTGCTCGCGGGGCGGCCGAACGCCCGGCGAAAGCTGCATCAGGAACCGGCCCTGGAGCCTGCCGCCGCTTTCGACGAGCAATTCGAGGCTCGTTCCGGCCGGCAGGTCGGCCGAGCGGAAATCGAAGGGCTGGCCGTTCAGGACGACCTCGCCGTCGTGCAGCAGCCTGGCTGGCCGGCCGATGCCCGCGACGCCGTACTGGAACTGGCAGGAGCGCAGAGACAGCAGCTGGGCAAGCGAGTCGGCGATCTGATCGATCAGCGTAGATGGCGAGTCACCGGTCGCGACCGCCCTGGCCGCGTCGTTGATGCCCTCGAGGTAACCGGCCCGTCGGCTGGCGGCGGCGTACTGGCGCCGGCCCCAGACCGCGATCTCCGTCACTGCTATGCCGATGACCAGCAGCAAGATTGTCGTCTCGATGTCGGTCGCCCGATCGATGGCAAACGTCTCATACGGCCGGGTCAGGAAGAAGTCGAACCAGGCAGTCGCGGAGACCGCAGCGACGTAGCCAGCTATCCGGTTGCCTACCGCGGCGACAGCGACGACCAGGAGGATCATCGCCAGCGCTGCGTCGGTGTTGGCGAAGCTCGTGCGGAACGGCACCAGGATCGCGGCGAGCGCCAGCGGCAGCGCCACGCCCGCGCAGATCGCGGCGTTCTCCGGGCTAAGCCACCTCAGCGGCCGCGGCCCCGTACCGTGCGCCGACACCAAGGACGTCGCGGCCTGCTCACCCGCCGCACCCTCCGCTGCCGACGTGCGGCCCGTACCCGCCGGCCCGTCTGGACCCCCCGGCCCGTCGGGACCCGCCGCCCTGTCGGGAGCTGTCATGGCTACCTCCAAGCCACGCGGCCGCTGGAGTTCCTACTGGTCAGGCTAACTACGACAGCACAGGCGGCACACCGCCGGGGGCAACCCATACGGAACTCATGCGCGGCTCCGGCCAGTGAGCCGCCGGGCCGCGAACTGACGGCCTGCTGATCCGGTGGCCACGAGCGTCACCAGGCACGTGCCAGCCAGCAGTGCGTACGGTACGAAGTCAGAGGAGACCTCGGCGATGGCGCCAGAGGCCAGCGCCCCGATGCCCTGGCCAGCGGCCCAGGCGAGGTTGCCGAGCCCGAAAGCCAGGCCCTGGTTTAGCCCGAGACTGTCCGCGCCACCGCTGAGCAGCGTCATCGCCGGCGTGAACAAGGTGCCGAAGGCCGGCATCCCGACGATCAGCAGCACGATCAGCCACGGCGCCGGGGCGAGGATCGGGGCCAGCAGGCTGACAACGACGGCAGCCGTCAGCGACATCCGGACCGACAAGAGCGGCCCGCGCCTGTCAGCCAGGCGCCCGCTCAGCGGTGCCAGGCCAGCCTCGATTGCCGCGGAAGCGAGGAACGTGATCCCGATCAGGGTCGCGTCGACGCCGAGCCGACCGAGTCGCAGGGGCGCCAGCACGTCGATGACGCCAAAGGACAGGCCGGCCAGCAAGGTGAGCCACATGCCCGAACTCACCCTCAGGCTGCGCAGGGCCGGCCAGGCGGCCGCCAGCCCCTGCGGCTCGACCTCGCGCGGCGCCGGCACCGCGAACGAGGCCGCCATCAGCGCCACGCCAGCGACGGCCGCCGCCGAGAACGCTGGCCCGGTCCCGACATGGCTCGCGACAGCGCCGACGACGGGGCCGAGCAGCGCGCCACCGACCGCAGCGCCAAGGGCAGCGCCGATGAGCTCGCCGCGCCGCTCGGGCGGCGACGCGGTCGCCAGCCAGGCCATCCCGGCGGCCCAGGTGCACGCGCCGCCGAGACCTTGCACGAACCGGGCGCCGTCGAGTATCAGCGGCGCCGATGCCCAGCCGAACACCAGGGTCGAGACGCTCATCAGGGCCAGCCCGAGTAGCACAACCGCTCGATCGCCCAGTCTTGCGACAAGCACGCCGCTCGGCAGCGCCCCGATCAGGGTGCCGACCGGGTAAGCAGCGACCAGGATCCCCGCGCCGGCCTTGGACAGGTGCGCGGCATGGGCATAATGCGGCAGCAGCGGCGTCAGGGCGGTAAAGAAGATGGTGTCGACCAGCACGAGCGCGCAGACGAAGAACAGCAGCACCCGGATACGGATCGGCAGCTTGGGCATCCCGCCGACGCTACCGCACCATCGGCTTTGCCATAGATCGCAGGCGGGCGGGCACTCTCGGCATAGCAGGTGGAACCGGACCGCCTGCCCGGACGTCAAAGTGGCGCCTACCCGGAAAAGAGGGATGCCATGAAGCCGACACCGCGCACCATCCTGACGCATTCGCTGCTTGTCCCTCTGGCTCTGACCGTGGCCGCCGCGCTGGCGGCGTGCGCTGGTGAGTCAGCTGGCGGCGGCACCGGCGTGCCAGCCGCTGGGAACGGGGGACAATCCAGCGGCTCTGCCGGGACGGGCGCTAGCGCCGGGGCTGGCGCTAGTGCTGGAGGCGACGCTGGCACCGCCGGCGGGGCCGGCCAGGTATCGGGCGGCGCAGCTGCGAACGTGCCGGCGGCAGCCAAGGCGCTCATCTGTCCGCCGCTGGGACCGGCCATCGAGCGACCCAATGCGCAGGGATCATCCGGCCAGGTCATCCCGCCGGGATTCAGCCCTGTCGCAGTGGTGCAGTGCCGCCCGCCCGGCGCGATCGCTCCTGTCTTTGGGGAACGGAACCCCATGCGGAAGGAGGTCGCAGTTGCTGACCTCCAGCCGCTGCTGACTGCGCTCGGCGAACCGTCAGCGCGACTGGCCGGACCTGGTCCGCATCCCGGCTGCCCGGTCCTGACCGTCGCGGCACCCGAGCTGGCGCTCATCGGCCACGACGGCACTGTGATCTACCCACGGATCCCCCTGACCGTGTGCGGGTCACCGATTCAGCCCGTGACGGCGAGTCTCGCCGCGCTGCACTGGATCTTGCTCAGCACCACCAGCGCGCCACAGGTTGGCCAGCCACAAGCTGGGCAGCCACAGGGTGCTCGCACACCGCCGACCGTCGTACAACTTGGTAGCTGACTTTCGCTCGGCGTCCGGATGAGGCCGGGTAGCGTAAGAACAGCGCCAGGTCGGGGGGCAGGAGTGCCAGTGCTCAGCCATCGCAGCTGCACGGCAGTGGCCGTCGCGGCAGTGGCGGCCATCGGCCTGGTATCGGCGGCATGTGGCGGCGGCACATCGGCAGGTGCGTCCGTCACCGGCGCGTGTCAGACCGCATACAAGACGTGGGCCAGCGGCCCGCATGGCAAGGCTGCCTTTAACCAGATCAGCACTGACGTCGGCATCGTCACCAGCGACTTGCGAGACGTCGCCAGCAGCCATCAAGCAGCGAGCGTGGTCACTCTGACGTTCAACGAAGGCGGCAAGCTGGGCGCGGACAGTTCTGAGGCACTTCAGAATCCCCCGCCGTCCTGTGTGGCAGGGTTCGCCAAGCCGTACCGCGCTGCGCTGAGCGAATCTCACCAGGGTGCCGTGGAGATCGTCGATGCGATGTCTGCGCTCCGGACCGGGAGCCAGTCTGCCGCGACTAGTTCTGTCAATGCGTTCGCGTCGGATGTCGGCGCGGCCCAGGCGGATATCAAAGCCGCCCAGGCCGCCCTCACCAGGCAGAACCTGCCAAGAGGCTAGCGTCGGCTAGCTTCGGGCGGGCCGCCTGCCAGAACTACCCGTCTCCCCCGTACTACAGTGACCGCCGAAGCAGTGAGTCGAGCTTGGTGAACGAGCTCTCCCAGCCCTTCACGCTGTCCTCACCAATGGCCTCATGGAATGGGCCCTGGTGCAGCTCGAGCCTCGTCTTGCCGCCTGGCTCCTCGTGGAACTCCAGCCTGAGCCGGAGCCTGACACTCCCGGTAGTGCCCGGGATGCCCACGACATCCTGGTGCCCGACGACCAGCTCGTTCTCGACGATCTCGGTGAAGCTCAGGTCGATGTTGCTGCGATCCGCCGGGTCGTCGTCATTGATCATCACAAGGCGCTGATGGCCGCCGACCCTCGCGTCGCTCTGCACTGACTCATACGGCACGGAGTAGCCGACCGGGCCGAACCACTGGCACAGCTGATCGGGGTCGACGAACGCCCGGTAGACGATCTCGCGCGGAGCGTCGAAGATTCGCGAAATGGTGATGTCGTTGCTAACGGTCATGACACTGCCTTCCTCGTCGTGATGTGCTGCCGGATTCTTTAACGTGGACCGAAGAGCACTGCTGAGAGATTGCCTGGCTCAGTCCTCGGTCCCTTCGGTCGCCGCGTCCTGGCGATCGCGGTCCTGCTGGACCCGGCGCAGATGAGCGTCGAGTCGGTCGAAGCTGGCGTCCCAGAACTGGCGGTACTGCTCCATCCAGTCCGTCGCCTCCTTGAGCGGGGCGGCCTCCAGCGTGCTCGACAGCCACTGGCCGGACCGGCTGCGAGAGATCAGCCCGGCATGCTCCAGCACCTTCAGGTGCCGGGAGATGGCCGGCAAGCTGATCGAGAACGGCTCGGCGAGCTCCGTGACTGTTGCGTCCCCGTCTGAGAGCCGGGCCAGGATAGCCCGCCGAGTCGGGTCTGCCAGCGCCGCGAAGATCACGCTGAGCTGATCCTCCGCCTTCATTTAACCACCTTGTTAATTAACCGACGTGTTAACCATAAGCACCTGGGGCGAGAGTGTCAAGCCCGCGGCTAGCGAGGCTCGCAGCCTTTTGGATGGCGGTCCCCTAGCGCGTCGCGCCGAACGGGCGCAGTGTGGACCCTGCACCCCTAGCTGCGCTGCCACCGACGCCGAAAGGAGCAGGAGCATGCGACGGAGTACGGACCGGATTCTGACCACGCACACCGGGAGCCTGCCCAGGCCGGCGGACCTCGACCAGCTGATCGCCGATAAAGAGACCGGCACGGAGGTCGATGCGGACGCCTTCGACAAGCGGGTCGCCGAGGCGGTGGCCGACATCGTGGCCAGCCAGCTAGCCGTCGGCGTGAGCGTCGTCAGTGACGGCGAGATGGGCAAGCCCGGTTATTCCACTTACGTCAAGGACCGGCTGAATGGCTTCGGCGGGACTGGCCGGCCGCTCGCCATCACCGAGATGGTCGAGTATCCGGAGGTGTTCGCCTCCCTCGCCGGTGACGAGGCCGTTGGCCGGGTGATGAACCAGCCGGCCTGCGACGGCCCGGTCTCGCTGCGTGACCCCGATGCGGTGCACAAGGACATCGACAACCTCAAGGCCGCGGTCAAGGATGCTGAGCCGGCCGACGTGTTCATGACCGCGGCGTCCCCTGGCGTGATCGCCGCGTTCTTGTCGAACGCCTACTACCCGACCGAGGAGGAGTACATCTTCGCGCTGGCCGACGCGATGAAGCCCGAGTACGACGCCATCGCCGCGGCCGGCATTGTGCTCCAGGTCGACTGCCCCGATCTTGCGATGACCAGGGCCATGCTCGGCAACGACGTGCTGACGGACGAGGAGTTCCGGGATCAGATCCGGATGCACGTGCGCGCGCTCAACCACGCTCTCCGCGATATCCCGCCCGAGCAGATGCGGATGCACCTGTGCTGGGGCAACGGCGAATGGCCGCACATCACCGACATCCCGATGGCCAGCATCATCGACATCGCGCTGGAAGCCAGGCCGACCGGCCTGGTGTTCGAGGCTGCCAATCCCCGGCACGAGCACGAGTGGAAAGTCTGGAAGGACATCCGCCTGCCCGAGGGGAAGGTCCTCATTCCCGGCGTCTTGGACTCCACGACGAACTTCGTCGAGCATCCCGAGCTAGTGGCCGAGCGGATCATCAGGTTCGCCGAGATCGTCGGCCGCGAGAACGTCATCGCAGGCACCGACTGTGGCTTCGGCACCTTCGCCGGCTTCTACACGGTCAAGCCGCGGATCACCTGGCTCAAGCTCGCCTCGATGGCCGAGGGCGCCCAGATCGCGTCGGATTACCTATGGAAACGGGGCCGCTCGTAGCTCCTCTGGTCCGGGCCGACAGCCGCCAAGGAGCTGGCCGGGCTTCACCTCGGCCACACTTCGCCCGCATCCGGCCCGCACGTGCGTGGCCTGTAGTTTGGAACAAAGTGCTGAGCCGCACTCGGGGGGGTCATTATGGCCATTGATAACGACAAGCTCCAGGATTTCCTGCATAAGTTCGTCGGCGACCTCGGCGCGACGGTAGCCGCAGGCAGCGTCGTCATCGGGCACAATCTCGGCCTTTACAAAGCCCTGGCAGGCGAGCCGGCAACCGCCGAGGAACTCGCCAGCCGCACCCAAACCAACCCGCGCTACGTCGCCGAGTGGCTACGGGGCCAGGCGGCCAGCGGCTACGTCAGCTACGACGCCGAAGGCGACCGCTACTCAATGACGGAGGAGCAGGCCTTCATCCTGACTGACCCGGATGGCGCCGTGTACGCCCCAGGCGCGTTCGTCCTCGCGCTCGGCGCGCTGAAAGCCGAGCCGCGCATCACCGAGGCCTTCCGGACCGGCGACGGCCTGGGCTGGCACGAGCAGGACAACGACGTGTTCCTCGGGTGCGAGCAGTTCTTCCGGCCCGGCTACATCGCCAACCTGGTCCCGTCGTGGATACCGGCCCTGAGCGGCGTGGACGACAAGCTGCGAGCCGGAGCGGCGGTCGCCGACATCGGCTGCGGACTTGGCGCCTCCACCATCCTGCTCGCGCAGGAGTACCCGAACTCCCGCTTCACCGGCGCCGACTACCACGACGGCTCGATCGAGCTGGCGCGCGAGCGGGCCGGCGACGCAGGGGTCGCCGATCGGGTGAATTTCGAGGTCACCAAGGCGTCGGAGTTCTCCGGCAGCGACTACGACCTGGTTGCCACCTTCGATTGCCTGCACGACATGGGCGATCCGCTGTCGGCGGCCAAGCATGTCCGCGAGGCACTGAAGCCCGACGGCACCTGGCTGGTCGTCGAGCCAGCCGCAGCCGACGACACGGCCGGCAACATGAACCCCGTCGGGCGCGCCTACTACAGCTTCTCCACGCTGCTATGCGTGCCGAACGCGCTCTCCCAGCCAGGCGGCTACTCGCTGGGCGCGCAGGCCGGGGAGACCGCGATCAAGCAGATCACGACCGACGCGGGGTTCACCAGATTCCGCCGGGCCGCCGAGACGCCGTTCAACATGGTGTACGAGGTGCGCCCCTAGCGGACGTGTCCCTAGCGGACGTGTCCCTAGCGGACGTGTGCCTAGCGGACCTTGTCCAGCCAGGCTTGATAGGCGAGCCCGAACGGCTCGGCATTGGCGCCAACGGCCGCGAGCAGCCAGGCCGCCGCCTGCTCGGCCTGCCTGATCACCTCGGCCGGATACCCGTAGCGGACCTGATGCTCGGCGAACTCATCCTGGTCGTCGAGCAGTAGCCGCCCGTCGCGCCGCCGGATCACGTCCAGGTCGAGGTCGACCATGGTCACTTCACCGTCGTGCACCCAGCGCGGCGGGGTACTGATGTCGCAGTACACATCGACGTCGGCCGGCGCGTCGTTGAAGACGGCGGTCCACCACTGACCTGCAGGCACGAGCTGGACCATCGGCTGATCGAAACGCACCGGCGGCTCGCTGCCGCGCTGCGCGGTCGCGCCGCCTGGCATGCCAAGCCAGCTCCCGTGCATGTCCTCGCCCAGGTACCGCATGGTCTGGTGCCAGTGCAGGCTGCCGTCGTACTTGGTGAAGACCAACCGCACGTCTCGATCCGTCACACCTGCACCCTCTCACCCGCGGCGACCCGCAGCCCGCTAGCTCAGCTGGCGCGGATCCACGCCGATGCCGCCCGACGCGCTGCTCTGGTACGCAGCCAGCGCGAACCGCAGCACGTCAATGGCCTCCTCGCCGCTCCACATCAGTTGGCCCTCGCCGGTGCGCAGGTACCGCAGCCAGTGCCGGCCCGAATCCCGGAAACTGCTGGCCCAGTCGTCGTCCAGCGCGTGATAGCCGCGCAGTTCGCCGTCGCGATAGACCTCAAGGCTCGGCTGCTGGATTCCGCGGCCGGTGATCCGGTTGACCCGCGCGTAGCCTTTGGTCCCGGTGACTTCCCAGCGCTCGTCGTTGGTGTAGTAGTCAGACCGCAGGTACAGATCCGGCGCCAGCGTGATATCCCAGACGCCGCGGACGCCGTTCTCGTGCTCCCAGCTGATCATCGCAGGCGCATCGATGTCGATGCCGGACCCGAACGAGGTCGTCCCGATCCAGGCCCGTACCTCGCGGACCGGCCCGAACAGCCACAGCGCCGTGGACAGCTTGTGCCAGCCGTCGTCGAACACCATGATCCCGCGGCCGACCTTCATCTGTTCCATCTGCCACTCGAAGCTGCTCCACGGCACGTCCCAGCCGCCGCTGCCGCTGCCGACCATCTTCACGTGGTAGCCCGCCACCTCGCCGATGTCGCCGGTCTCGACGACGGCCTTGAGCTTGCGGAGCGGATCGAAGAAGAGGTAGTTCTCCATCACGCGCAGGACCCGGTCGTTGGCGCAGGCCGCGGCCAGCAGTCGCTCCGCAGTGGCGAGCTCGTTACACATGGGTTTTTGCGCATTGACGTGCCAGCCCTGGTCAAGGAGCTCGACGATGCCGTCCGCGTGCAGCGGGATCGGCAGCAGGCACTCCACCGCATCGATTTCGATGCCGCTGACGGCCAGCTTTTCTATAGACGGGAACGTGGCAGCTTCCGGCCAGTCCGCCTGTCGCTGATCGCGGCGCTCTGAGCTCGGGTCGACAAGCGCGACGACCTCCACGTCCGGGTTGTCGACATAACCTCGCATGTTCAGGTCGTAAATCCGGCCGAGGCCTACGAACGCGGCACGGACGGGGCGGTCGTAGGGAACGAAAGTCACCGGACCGGTCTCCTCTCGGCGCTAGGTCGACCGAGCCGGGCACGGACCGGGACATAGAGCTATGCAGTGGCTCGGATGTTATCGAGTAGGACACCTGTAGCGCGAGAGGTAGTCCTGTCAAGTACCTGGCGGGTTATCCTGCGCAGGTGCCCCAGTCTGCGCCGATTCCATCTGGTACGGTCACGCTGCTGTTTACCGACGTCCAGGGCTCGACCAGGCTGTGGGAAGCCGAGCCTGGGCCCATGGCCCTGGCCCTGCGTAAACACGACGCGATCCTGCGGTCGGCAATCGAGACGGCCGGCGGCTATGTGTTCAAGACCGTCGGAGACGCGTTCTGCGCGGCGTTCCGGACCGCGGCCGACGGGATGAGCGCGGCGCTGGCCGCCCAGCAATGCCTCGGCGCCGAGCCCTGGCCGACGAGCAGGCCGATGCTAGTGCGGATGGGGCTGCATACCGGGGTCTGCGAGGAGCGTGACAGCGATTACTTCGGTCCTGTGGTCAACCGGGCGGCGCGCCTGGAAGCGGCCGCGCACGGAGGCCAGGTCCTGATCTCGGGTGCGACGGCGGAACTGCTGGCCGGCTCGCTCCCGGCAGGCGCTGGCCTCCGGGACCTCGGCCTGCACCGGCTGAAAGACCTTGGCCGTCCGGAGCAGGTGTTCCAGCTCGAGGCAAGCTTCCTGATGCCGGACTTCCCGCCGCTCGCCTCGCTGGACAACCCGGAGCTGCCGAACAACCTGCCCACGCTGCTGAGCGCATTCGTCGGCCGAGAGAAGGAGCTGGCTGAGGTCCGGGAGCTGATCCGGCAGTCCCGGCTGGTGACGCTGACCGGCGCAGGGGGCAGCGGCAAGACCCGGCTTGCCCTGCAGGCTGGCGCTGAGCTCATCGGCCGGATCGCGGACGGAGTGTGGCTCGCCGAGCTCGCGCCGCTGACCGACGGCGGGCAGATCCCCGGCGCCATGGCGGCCGCGCTCGGACTTCAGGACGCCAGCGGCCCAGCCATCGCCGACGCGGTGATCGAGGCGCTGTCCGGGCAGGAGAGCCTGATCCTGCTGGACAACTGCGAGCACCTCATCGACGCCGCCGCCAAGTTCTGCGACCAGGTCATCCGGCATTGCCCCAAAGTCAGGTTCCTGGTCACGTCACGGGAGCCGCTGGGAATCGACGGCGAACGGATCTACCGCGTTCCGTCCCTGACGCTGCCCGGCAGCGACGCGGAGTCTGTCGAGGACCTGGCCGGAAGCGACGCCGTGCAGCTTTTCGCCGAACGCGCGCGGGCGCACCAGGCTGATTTCGTCATCGATGCGCGCTCCGCCCCGGACGCGGTGATCATCTGCCGGCGGCTCGACGGGATCCCGCTCGCCCTCGAGCTGGCTGCGGCGCGACTGTCGTCGATGTCGCTGGCGCAGGTCGCCGCTCGGCTCGACCAGCGTTTCCGGCTGCTGACCGGCGGTAGCCGGAACGCGATGCCGCGCCAGCAGACGCTCCAGGCGACTGTCGACTGGTCGTTCGGCTTGCTGACCGCGCAGGAACGCGAGACGCTGACCCGCCTATCGGTGTTCGCCGGCGGCTTCGACCTGGACGCTGCCGAGGCGATCTGCGCGAGCGCTGAGGTCGATGCACTGGATGTGCTCGACCTGCTCGGTTCCCTGGTGGATAAGAGCCTCGTCATTGCCGATCACTCACCGCATGCGGTGCGGTACCGGCTGCTGGAGACGATTCGCCAGTACAGCGCCCAGGAACTCCTGCGCGCCGCGGGCGACGCTGAGGTCCTGCACATCAGGGATCGGCACGCTCGTTACTACCTTGACCTGGCGAAGGCTGGCGGCCCGGCGACAACCGGCCGGGACCAGGGGCAGTGGCTGCGGCGATTCGACGTCGAATGGGAGAACCTGCGAGCCGCGTTCGCGCACTTCGCGGCCGAGGAGTGCGACGAGGAGATCCTGGCGCTGGCCATCAGCCTGCGGCGGTTCAGTGCCACCAGGGGCCATCCGGACATTCTCGGTTACCTCCGGCCCGTCGTCGACCGCGCAGATGGCGCGCCTAGCGCACGGCTCGCGGACGGCATGACGCTCACGGGGGCGCTGATCGGGCTGCTGTCCAGGACGGACCCCGCCGAGCTCGCAGCCGCCAAGGAATACAGCGAGAGAGCGCTCGCGATGGCTGGCGCCGTCGGCGACCGGTACGTCGAGGCGCGTGCGATCAGCAACCTCGTCGAGTCCGCTTATATCGTCGGCGACAAGCAGGCCGGCTATCGACTCGCCGAGCAAGGCGTCGCCATCGCACGCGAACTCGGCGACCTGCAGCTACTCGGCGAGCAGCTGATGGGGCTCGCCGGGACTGCGCCCTCGGCGGAAGACAGCGCCCGCATTCGCGAAGAGACGCTGGCGTGCTCCCGGCAGGCCGGTGATGTCCTGATCATCGCTGGGGTACTGAGCAACAGGTTCAGCGCCCTGCTGCACGCTGGGCGCGTCGAGGAGGGCAGCGCGTCCATGGAGGAAGCGGTCGCGCTGGCGGAAGAATTCGGCGGCGACTTCATGCTGCACTTCCTGCGCTGCAACCTCACTCTGCTCCGCCTCATTCAGGGGAGGTATGCCGACGCAGCGACGCTGCTGCGTGGCTGCTTGCTCACGAGCCGGCGATTCGGGCCGGGCGTTGGCTCTGGCGAGCTCATCTTTGCCGCCGCATGTGTCGCTGGCCGGCAGGGCGATGACCTGCACGCGGCCCGACTGCACGGCGCGGGTGACGCCGACATCGACAAGTCGCTAGAGATGCGCACGATCAACTGGTCGGCTGCCGAGCAAGGCGTACGCGAGCGAGAGCAGACTGCCCTCCGCGACCGACTCGGCGATGCCGCGTACGAGGAGGCTTACCGGGCCGGCTCGCGGCTCTCCCTCAGCCAGGCACTGGATCTGGCCCTCGGCCGCGCCACGCCCGCCTAAGGCTCCGCGACACGCTCGCTTAAGGCTCCGCGACACGCTCGCTTAAGGCTCGGGACGCGGTCGCTCCGCGCTCGCCAGCCCGCCTCGCCGCTCACCGCCGGCCCGCTGCTGCGCGGACGTCCGCCGCCCGGCGCCCCGCCAGCCCGCCGCGCGGTGCCCGCTGATGCGCGGACGTCCGCAGCCCGGCGCCCCGCCAGCCCGCCGCGCGGTGCCCGCTGCTGCGCGGACGTCCGCAGCCCGGCGACCCGCCAGCCCGCCTCGCCGTGCCCGCTGATGCGCGGACGTCCGCCAGCCCGACCGCCAGTCCGCCTCGAACGACATCGTTGGAACCCTGCTGACGCTCTTTCAGCAGTAGGGCGGCAACCACGACGCTGGCGCCTGCCGGCCGCTCGCGTGAACGCCGCTTGTTAAGTTGACAGCGTTTATGTTTGCGTCGCATAATGAGTCTTGTAAACGGCGTAAACACAATCGGCAAGGGGACAGTCCAATGACCAGCATCCAGACTCTGCAAGACGTCATCGTCGCCGTGGTCGTCACCGTCGGCATCGCGGCCGCCGTGTCGATCGCGTTCGTCGCAATCGGCTCTTGGGTAGCGCGGGGCAAGGCCCAGGCTCACAAGGTCGCGCGCACATACGCGGTGGCAGTTCCGGCGCAGCACCCGACGCAGACCGACGACGCGCGCGAGCTCGTGCTCCGGTAACCCGCGCCGCGGCAGCGGCAGCTCTGACCAGGAGCAGCAAGAGGGACGACGCCACCGGCGCCGCCCCTTTTTGTATGTTCGGCAACTCGAGTTCGCGCCGGTACGCGGCGGGCGTTGATTTTCAAGATCATTATCAACATTTCCCGCTAGACGTGCAGCTGAGCGCCCGCCTTTTCCGTTTTGGGCGCACGTTATCGGGGAAATCTCGACGAGCCTCAGAGCAAATTACGCAAATCGCCGACGTTGCGCGGGCGGACCGGACGCGCCGCCGGCCTACGCAAGTCAGTCGAGGCTGAGGGCCACGGTCGGCGACCTGAAAGCCACCTCGGCTGGGTTCTGCACCACGCAACTCGGCCGGACGCATCCCAGGGCACGCGTCCCCGCGCACGCAGACTCGGCACCACGTAACACAGCGGGCCCAGCCTGCGCTGCAGGCCTGCCCGCTGTGATTCCCGCCCGACACGTCCCGTTGCCGCAAGCCATCGCCTCGGCGGCGACGCGGTGGCTGAGCCCGGTTACGCTGCCGCTCCGTCTACACGCGATGCGCCGACGCCGCGGCGGGTCGGCTGCTCGAACGCCAGCTCATCTCGGTCGCCCGCGGCTCGGAAGATAACTCCAGCCCACGTGCGGAATGGCCGCCATGGCTCCGCGATCCGCTCGACGTCAGCAGCGTCTGGCGTACTCGCGAGCCCGTAGTAATGCCGCAGGTATCCGGCCAGCCTCGGCTCGCCGACCGCGAGCCCGTCAGTCACGCCGGTCGAGCGCAGGTAGACCAGCATCGAGTAGAACGGCCCGAGGCCCTTGATCCGCTGCAGTCCGGCCATCGCGTCGGCTGCCGGCAGACCGCGCAGCGCGTCGGCCTCCAGTTGCCCATCAAGAGCGGCACGCGCGACACCGTGCAGCCGGGCAAGGCGAGTCTCCTCGATGCCGGGGAACGCCCCGACCTCGAGCAACTGCTCCGGCAGCGGGAAGGCGGCCGCCGCCTGACCGGCGAGGTCGAACGTAACGCCGGCTGCCTCGCACAAGCGGCGGTGAAGCGCAATCGCCTGAGAGTGATGCCGTCGCTGCGATAGCACTGACCACGCGGCGGCCTCGTATGGCGAGTGGAACAGCACCGGACGCAGGCCGGGGTTGTCTGCCTGGAGAGCGCCAAGCACCGGGTCTGCCTGGCCGGCGGCAAGCCAGCCCGCCACATCTGTATCGATCGACAGGATCCGGCGGATCTGGGCCTCGGCGGCGGCTGTCCCTGCGTCACCGCTAATGTCCGCGACCAGACTGCCGTCGGACTGCTGCGACAGCACGACGCCGACGTGATGGCGAAGATCGTCGGCTACGAACGCCAGCCGCATCAGCCTGGCATCAGGGAACGGCCGTCCGGTGCTAGGCCCGAAGCCGAACGATGCCGCGGCCGCGAGCGAGAAAGGTCCATCGACCTGCATGGTGAGCTGCGTCGTCATAGTGATCTGCCTCCCGAACGCAGAAGTGTGAGGGGTTGGCGGCCGCAGGCTGGCGGCAAGCTGGCCGCCATCGGCCACGTTCCAGGTATAAACCCGGCTGCCGACAGTGCTGAGATTGCAATACTTAGCCAGACGCCTAATACTTAGGAGCATGACTAATCAAACAGTGATCTGCACATACCGGGTACGGCCCGACGCGGAGCCGCCGTTCCTGGAGTTGCTCGCACGGCACTGGCGGACACTGCGCGAGCTCGGATTCGTGACTGACGAGCCGTCGGTGATCTATCGCGAGGTCGACGAGCGGCCGACCTACGTCGAGATATTCACGTGGGTTGAAGGCGGCTTCGAGCAGGCCCACGAGCACCCGGCCGTGCTGGCCATCTGGGAGCCGATGGACACACTGCTCGAGGAGCGGGACGGCCGGCTGAAGTGGGAGTTCCCGCACTACGAGCGCGTCGCGCTCGGCACGTGACGGCCCGGCCGCGCGGGTTCACCGAACTCGACGACTTTGACGCGGTCTTCGGCGCCCTGGCCCATCGGTCCCGGCGGACAATACTCGCGGTCCTGCACGCCCGCGGCGGGGAGATGACATCCGGGGCTATCGCGGCGAGGTTCGAGCATTCGTGGCCGACGATCTCCCAGCACCTGCGCGTGCTCCAGCAGGCTGGGCTGGTTACGGTCGAGCTGCGCGGGCGTGAGCACATCTACCGGCTCGAGACCGAGCGGCTTCGCACAGTGACCCAGGGCTGGCTCGGCCACTTCGACTAACTGAGCGGGCGGCCGCCTACGCCGCTCAGTCGTGCTCGACCGCACCCGACTCGGACTCCGCGGCAATCTCGCACAGCGCGATCAGGCCAGTGCGCAGTGCCGCGACGCCGTCGGCCGACAGGCGCGTGAGCAGTTCGTCGTCGACGGCCGTTGCCGCCTCCCAGGCCGTAGTCGCCGCCGCCGCACCGCGCGGCGTCGAGCGCAGCAGCATGCGGCGCCGGTCCTCAGAGTCTGACGACCGTTCCAGATAGCCACGCATGACCATGACGTCGATGAGCTGGCTCACGGCCTGCTTACTGATCCCGAGCTCGCGGGTCAAGGTAGCGAGATGCGCGTCGTCGTCGTACACGCGCGCCAGGACGTACGCGCCGTTGCGCGGCATGTCGTCAAACCCTGCGTCGGCAAAGGCCTGACGAATCGCGGTCCCGTAGGCCTTGCGAGCGGCACGCAGCAGCCCAGGAAATGCCCTGCGATCAAATCGGCTCGCCGACACGTCCGCTACATCATCCGTCATGAGGAGCGAGCATATTCGGTCAAGTTATTGACTGTCAACTTACTTGACTAGCTGCCAGGATGCGCCGGAAGGCTGTCGCGCCCGAGCTGCCGTAGCGCTTGCTTCATAGTCTCGAACACCTCTGTGCCGAGTTCGTTGCGCCACTCGCGCTCCACGGCAGCGATCGCCTGGCTTGCCGCCTCCGCCGCGGCGTCACCCCGGTCGGTGCGCGTGACCAGCCGGACCCGCCCGTCGGAGGGGTCACGTCCGCTGCGCACGAAGCCCGACTGCTCCAGCCAGTCCACAAACTCGCCGAGCGCCTGCTTCGTCATGTCCGCGATCAGGGCCAGGTCGGTGATGCGGATGCCCTGCGGAGGAATCATCTGCAGGATCCGCCGGTGGCTTCCGCGCAGCTCCGGGAACATGAGCAGGCCCTGAATCCGGAGGTCGGCGTAGAGCCGCTTGCTCGCTGCCTCCAGCCACCGCGCTACGTGATCGGGCAGAGCATCCTCGGCAGGGGGCTTGCGCACAGTCATAAGGCTACCTTACTATCATCGATATAGACAGGCTACCTTACCGAATGTCCCGGGGAGACAAAGATGGCCCAGCAAGACGAGGACGCGCGAGGACTCGCGTCCCTCACCGAAGCTAAGCTCGCCGAGGTGGCCAGCGCAGCAGGCTTTCCCCTCCTGCGACCGCAGGCGACGCTGACACCGATCGCCTACGACTGGGGCTCGCCCGCGACGGCTGGGCTGTGGCAGGCGGACATTCGCGGCCAAGCCCAGTTCGGACCGCCAGCGTGCACATTCTTCGTCAAGCTGGTGCGTGACGTGCGCCTGTGGCCCGGTCTTCGCTTCTTCCCCGACGAAGCGGCCCGAGCGGAATTTGCCGCCTTTTACCCGTGGCACTTTGAGCTGGACATTCACCTGGCAGGCATTGATTCGGTCATGCCCGCGGGCATGCGTACCCCAGTGCTGTACCACGCGAAGACCG
>DATHPF010000237.1:0-6708 GCA_035484155.1 Streptosporangiaceae bacterium | reverse complement strand
GCGCTGACACGTTATCCAGGCCCGCTGATGCCTGAGTGATCACTGCACCGCCCTACGAGTGGCCCACAAGGACCACCCGTCCCTGAATCGCCCGCGCCGCCTCGCTGATGGCGTCGGCGTCGAACGCCAGGCTCCGGAGCGGGTTGGGAGGTGCCACGACGTCGTATCCGGCTGCCGTCAGTTCCCTCATGACACCGCCGAATCCGGAGGCATCCGCGGATGCCCCGTGGACAAGCATCACGGTAGGCCTGGACGAGTATGAGTCGGTCATCTTCACCACGCTCCCTTGCAAGATATGGCGGGCGGGTTCGGCCGCCGCGCGGGTATCGAGCCCGATATCGATACCTGCTGCCTCGGCAGCACCCGGCTCACACGTTCAGGTGACCGTCGTCTCCCTGCGGGTCACGCATTTGGGTGATGGCGCGGCGCGGCGCGCGCGGGGTTAAGTGTCAGGCGAGATCCCGAGCTGCGGATAAGCAGAGCAACAAGTACGCATGGCATCCGAGCGCGTGCTGAACGTCACCCTTCGACGGCAAGTAATTGGCTCTGGGTAGGAAGCGTCAGCCTGATGCGCTTCATGCGGCTCGACCTCGGCAGTGCACTTGCGCTCGATTCGCAAGCCCGCCCCTAGCACTGGAAGGACACCATGCGGTTCATCCACCCGATGCGGAACGCATCACTGCGAGTGAAGATCATGGCAGCAATTCTGGGCACCGCGGGCCTCGTGCTCCCTATGACCCAGGTCGCGTCAGCCAGCACAGCCACTCACCCGGCCCGCGCCAGCGGCCCTAAGCCCAGCATCGTCTTGGTCCATGGCGCCTGGGCGGACAGCTCTAGCTGGGACGCGGTCGTCAGCAGGCTGCAGCACGACGGATACACCGTCTACGTCCCGCCGAACCCACTGCTCGGCCTCAAATACGATTCCGCGTTCCTCCGCGACTTCCTCCACACAATCGCCGGGCCGATCATCCTCGTCGGTCACTCGTACGGCGGTGCTGTCATTACCAACGCCGCCACGGGTGACAGGCAGGTCAAGGCACTCGTATACGTCGACGCCTTTGCTCCCGCCGAGGGGCAGACCATCGGTCAGCTCGTCAGCGCCCGTCCCGGCTCATGCGTCCTGCCGAGCGCCAACGTCATAGCCCAGCCATACCCAGGAGCCCCGAAAGGCGCCGTCGATGTCTACGTCAAGCAGAGTGTCTTCCCGTCCTGCATGGCCAACGGCCTGCCCCTAGGCGAGGCCCGGATGCTCGCCGCAACGCAACGGCCCCTCACCTCGCTCGCGCTCACCGTGCCATCCGGCAGGCCAGCCTGGAAGACCATTCCGTCCTGGGCCGTCATCGGCACCGCCGACCACGCCATCCCCCCTGCCGAGCTGCTCGCTATGGCCCATCAGGCTCACGCCCACATCACCATCGCCCGCGACGCCCCGCACCTGTCCATGATCTACGCCCCCGGCCTCGTCACCTCGGTCATCCTCAAGGCCGTCAGGGCCACTACCTAAGCCGCCGTTCAGGAAGGAATTCTCCGATGGACATCGAGGGATCGGTCGCGCTGGTCACAGGCGCAAACCGGGGAATCGGCCTGGCGTTTGCCCGCGCTCTGCTGTCGCGGGGCGCCGCCAAGGTATATGCCGGCGTCCGCAACCCCGACCAGTTCACTGAACCAGGGCTCGAACCGCTCCTCCTGGACGTCACCAATCACGACCACATCGAGGGTGCCGCAGAGAAAGCATCCGACACGAGCATCCTCATCAACAACGCCGGGATTATGACCGGCCCTGGGTTGCTCGAGGGCTCCCTGGACGGCGCCCGCCGGGAAATGGAGGTGAACTACTTCGCTCCCTGGGCGATGTCGCGAGCGTTTGCGCCCATTCTGGCGGCTAACGGCGGCGGAGTCCTGGTCAACATGCTCTCGGCCGCCTCCTGGAGAACGAATGCAAAAACCGCTGGCTACGCAGCATCCAAGGCCGCCGAATGGTCACTGACCAACGCCCTGCGGCTCGGCCTGCGGGCTCAGGGAACCATGGTCATCGCAGTCCACGTCGGCTACGTCGACACCGACGCCACGCGGAGACTCGACGCGCCGAAGGTGCCAGCGACCCAGGTTGCCGACAAGACCATGGACGCCATAGTCCGCGGCGAGCCCGAAGTGCTCGTCGACGAATCTGCCCGACGGGTCCGCTCCCTGCTGTCCGGTCCCCTGGACCTTCTTTATCCAGACCTATGAGTCCCGTCGGGCCGCGGTGCGTCGAGTGACTCAAAGCTGCCACGACCACGCTCGTATTACGGCCGGACCAGGGCTTTGCCGAGCTTGGCACCATCGAGCAGCGACAGGAGTGCCCGCGGCGCGCTTTCTAGGCCATCGAAGATCGTAACCTCGGAATGCAATATCCCATCGTTGACGAGTGGGAGTACCTCCTCCTCGAAGGCGGCCCTGCGGTGCAGGTGATCGAGTACCAGGAAGCCCTCGAGTCGAAGGCGCTTGATGATCAGCTGCGTGAGGTTGCATGGCGCCGGTGCGGGCGGCCTTCCGTAGCCTGAGATCATCCCGCAGATGGCGACCCGGCCGCCGATGCGCAGGAGGTCGATCGCTGCCTCCAGGTGGTCGCCGCCAACGTTGTCGAAGTAGATATCGATGCCCCCGGGCGCGACCCCGCGCAGGTGGCCTGCAAGGTCACCTGCACGGTAGTCCACGGCCGCGTCCAGCCGGAGCGTGTCAGTGAGGTATCGCACCTTCTCGGCGCCTCCGGCGGATCCGATCACCAGCGAGGCGCCCCAGGCTTTAGCCAGCTGGGCGGCCGCCGAGCCGACGGCGCCGGTGGCCGCGGATATCCAGACCCGGTCGCCCGGTTTCATCTGCGCGACGTCCAGCAGGCCGATGTAGGCGGTCAGTCCGGGTACGCCGAGCACGTGCAGCCAGGTATGCGGCGGCAGCCCGCTGCGCGGCTCGATGCGGCCTCCCTCATTCGCCTCCACCACGGCATAGTCACGCCACCCTCCCCAGCAAACCGTCCAGTCCCCTTCCGCCCACCCCTCGGCGGCAGATTGCACGACCTGGCCGACAGCCCTCGCCTCGACAGCGACGCCAAGGCCGAAGGCCGGCGCGTAAGTGTCCGCGGAGAGCCGGGGGATCATCGACGGGTCCACGCTGAAACAGTCCGTCCGGACGAGCAGCTGACCCGGCGACAGCGCTGGTAGCTTCCGCTCAGCGAGCGCGAAGCACCCGGAGTCGATCCGTCCCTCCGGCCGTCGCGCCAGCAGCAGCTCACGCGCGGTCACCATCGCGACTGCCCGGGGAGCACCGCATCACGGTCGGCCCGATCGCATTTGGCCGTCTCTGGTAGCGAGGTAACGGCCTGGGTGGCGTTCATGCCCTGGGAGGCTAGGCTGCCCGGCCGGCTGGCACTTGACCGGACGCGCAGACCTGATTCTCCGTACGCACGGCCGCTGTTCAGCGGCCCCGAGACGGCGGCTGGGAGGCGCGGTGCGGCCGACAGCGCTCGCGGGTATCGGTCGGCCGCTCGCCGAAACGCTCGCGGTAGGCGTTGCTGAACGTGCTGGGGTTGCTGAACCCCGACGACCGCGCAATGTTGGCGACGGCACGGTGGTCCCAGCCGGGTTGCTGCAGCCTCAGCCGGGCAAGCTCGAGCCGTTCCTCCCGGATCAGCCTCGACGGCGTCGTTCCGGCGCGCTGCAGCCGTGCCTGGATCTGCCGCAGCGACCAGCCCAGCGCCGCTGCGACCGCGGCACCGGACAGTGAGAGGTCCTGGGCGTTCGCGCGGACGAAGCGGCGAATCGTCGCGACGAGGTCGTCCTGGGTCTCGTACACCGGCGGCAGCAACGCGCCTCCGTAGGCGAGGCACAGCAGGTCTACAGCCCTGTCGGCAGCGGCATCGAAGCCCAGTCCGTCGATCGAGTGCGCCTGGCTGCGCAGGCTTCCCAGCAGGTCGGCGACGATACGGCCCATGCCGTGCCCGGCATTCAGCCCGACCGTGCGGGTCAGCTGGCCGCCGATGCGGGCGTCCAGCCAGGCCCGCGGAATCACCAGGGCAAGACACGAGAAGTTGTCGCCGTGCCACATGTCCATGGGCGCATCGAGGGTCGCGAGCGACATGCCGCCTGCCTCAAGTCTGAGGGCGGTGTCCGCCTGCCGGATCATCATCGAGCCCGTCACCGGAACCAGCAGCTCGTAGGCACCGTGCGGGTGCCGCCGGACATCGGTACCCGAGCGCTTGATGAACTCCTCGTCGCCCCACCACCGGACCAGCTGGTAAGCCTCGGTGTGCTGGTGCTCGATGCGCCCGCGATATCCGTCGGGCACCCGGAACGCCATCCGACTGTGGATTGAGGAAACCAGCTCGCTCCACCATTCAGCACGATCCGCCGTAGCGACGTCGCCGCACCGATAGGCGTCAACTGCGTACACCGCGGACCTCACTCAGCCCCGAGCCTCATCGCCACGATAGCGCCACCCACGGCCCGAGTAACTCTAGAGCCGGCCGTCAGCGTCTCACCAGGTCCAGTCGTATGCCGCGCCGGCACGCTGCGCAAGAGGCTTGAGCATCCGCTCTTCGAAGACCGTGACGGTTTCGTAGCCCTCGACCGGCGCGGCCGTGATGACCCGGCCGAACAGCCCCGGATCCAACATCGGCTCCGGGATGCCCGCCGCGATCGCATACCGCTGCAGATGGTTGCGCAGAAACTCGGAGTTACATGGCGGCATTCCGAAGTGCGCCGGATGAGACATTGCCTCTCGCAGTGGCACGAACTCGACACCACCCTCGACAAAGGCGTCCAGGATCGTGCCGAGCGTGTCCGCCGCGATGGCCGTGCCGTGGATCAGCCAGATCAGCGGGATGTCCTGGCCGAACAGCATCCGCGCCAGCTGCGCGTGCGCCGCCAGCTGGCCGACCGCGGAAGAGACGTATGTCTCCTGCAGCATCCGCTTGGCGTCCTCGTCCTTCGACACCACCGCCCGGTAATAGGGCACGATCCAGGCGAAGTCGCCGAACCACGCGGTTATCGGCGCGTTCCGGTAGCCGGACGCCCGAAGATGGTCCTCCACCTGGCCGCGCTTGGTCTCGGTCTCGCCGGCCATGTCCATCGCGTACCGGAAGTAGCGCTCAGGAGCCATAGCGATGAGGTTGCCGATGAGACCCTCAGCCTTGTCGATGTCGGCGCAGTACTGCTCTCCCGACATCCACCGCAACGGGGCGTGCAGGTGTGTGTGGTTGCCCAGGTGGTGCCCGGCTTCGATCCAGGCTTCCCAGGCGGCCATCAGGCCGGGGTCCGAGTCGAGACGATGGGTGTGAGAGAAGCCGTACACGCCCTTTATGCCGTGGTCAGTGAGGGTGGCGCCGATCGACTTGGTGATGCCCAGCGGGGTGACGCCGTCCGGCATCGGCACACCGTCCCAGAGCACGAAGTCGTCGATCGTTACCGCGACCTTGACGGCCCCCGCCGGTGAAACATTGGGCATGGGAGACTCCCTTCGACAGCGGCGGCCGCCCTGCCGCCTCTGACGAGGCTAGGAAGCCAGGCCGACCACATCTTGCCGGAACGCGCGGCACACTTTCCGCTCGCGCACAGTCCGCAACCCGCGCGATGTCAGCAACGTCTTGCTGGCAACTCCATCGGAGCTCACGGCCCCGTGCAGGCTCCGCATCAGCGCCACGACCCGGCGTTTTGATGCGGCGCGAGGTGCCGTCAGGCGGGGTCAGAGGCAGTAGACAAGGCCCTCGCTCAAAGCCTTGACCTGCGGAACGCTCACCTGCGGTGTCGGCCCGGTATGCATTTACTTGTGGCTCTGGATGTCAACGGCTCGCAAATCGGCCTGGCCGATCGAGTCGTGTCCTCGCCGACCCTCGGGCGGAGCGTGGCGGTGCCAGGCGGGTTGCGGGCTGACTTACGCATGGCGGCGGCCAGGACGCCATGCGCGGAGAGCGGCAAGAGCGGATGTCCCCAGCGCGGCATCCATGGATAATTATGCGATCCGACCGGAGCTGCTGATCTTCCTCACGTCGTCAGCTGCCGAAGGTTAGTTCGCGGCTCAAGGTTGGCGACGGCCTGTCTCTGATGCCGGTCGTCAGCTGCGAGACTGCGGCGTAGCGTCGTGCGCGTGACCGGGAGGGAAAACGCGATGCCGGAGAGATACCAATGGTTGAGCGGACCTGGGATCGTCGACTACCACGGTGCTGTCACCCGCGAGTTTCCGTTCTGGAAGGTGACCATAACCGGCGGTGACCTGCCGGCGTGCGGGCACATCCTGACCAGCATGTCCTACGCCCGGCTGGAAGCCGAGGCCATGGACTGGATCGAGTGGCACCAGATCGGCGAACACCACGGCTTTATCGACCCGGACAGACACAACGACTACGAGGACGCGTTCAGCCAGAAGTTCGGCGACGACGACCAGGACGACGATGACCGCCTACCCGATGGTGCTATGGACGAGAGCGAGTTCAACGACAGCGACGACTCCCAGGGTGAGGGCTTCAGCTTCGACTTCGACTTTCCGTGGCCCGAGGAGGTCACGGAGGCACGGGAGCGTTACCAGGCGGCGCAGGACGCCATAACGGATGCCCGAGTGGCGACGGAGGAGGCCAAGGCTGCGATGGGCGGGCCACTGTGCACGATCGCTGAGGTTCTGATGGTCGGGGAGGCGGACGTGGGACACATCGTGGAACTGCCGGCCGATGAAGTCCTG
>DATHPF010000236.1:0-11805 GCA_035484155.1 Streptosporangiaceae bacterium | reverse complement strand
GCGGCGAGGATCCGGTCATGCCGGCCGTGCTGCGCCGCAGTCGACGGAATGGCCGGCCCTGCCTGTGGCACTCCTGGTGACCTGCTTTCTGGAATCCGTTCTGCTTTTGGGCGCAGTCAGGCCGCCGTGGCGATGGTGATGTAGCGCGTGGCCGCCGACCTAGATCCCGAGCGAGTCCGCGAGCCGGTCCAGCTGGTCGCCGGGGCCGCCGAGGAGGACCTTGTTGGACAGGCCGTTCTTGTAGTACAGGTGCGCGTCGTGTTCCCACGTGAAGCCGATGCCGCCGTGCAGCTGGACGGTGTCCACGGCGGCGTCCGCGTACGCGCTGGCCAGCAGGACCCTCGCCACCGAAGCGGCGACGGAGAACCGGCCCGGCTCCGCGTCGCCCGCCCTGGCCGCGTCACGTAGCGCCGCCTGGCCGAGCTCCCAGGACTTCTCCATGTCGGCGAGCCGGTGCTTCACCGCCTGGAACGCACCGATGGGCTGCCCGAACGCCACCCGGATCCGGGCATACGCGCTGGTCATGTCCAGGCACGCCTTCATCGCCCCGGCCGATTCTGAGGCCAGCGCCAGGTTGGCGAGATCGCTGGCAGCGGCCAGGGCTGCGGCCGCGTCGCCGGCCAGTGCCCGGCCTGGCGTGCCGCTGAGCTGGACGCGCGCCAGTGAGCGGCTGTGGTCAACCGAGGTAAGGCGGGTCCTGGTCAGACCCTCAGCGGCGCCGTCCACTAGGTAGATGACCTGGCCGCTGTCGGTGTCGCTGCCGGTGTCGCTGCCGGTGTCGCTGTCGGTGTCAGCCGGGACGAGCAGCACGCTCGCTTCGGCGCCGTTCAGGACAGGGGAGATGGTGCCGGACAGCGTGGCGCCGTCGCTGGACGTGGACGCGGTCACGTAGCCGCCCGCGCCGCTGGCCACGGCCAGCGTCGCGATTACCTCGCCACCCGCGATCCTCGGCAGCAGCTGAGTCTTGGCCGCGTGGTCGTCGAGGCGCAGCAGGACTTCGGCGGCGAGCACCGACGCCAGCAGCGGCGAGGCCACGAGGCCCGCGCCAAGCTCAGTCAGCGCGACCGACAGCGCAGATACGCCAGCGCCCACGCCGCCGTACTCCTCGGGGATGGTCAGGCCGGCCAGGCCGAGCTGGGCCGTCATCTGCTTCCACACGTCCGCGTCGTACGGCTCGCCGGAGGTGATCAGGTGCCGCAGCGACGTCAGCGGGCTGCGGTCGGCGACGAACTTGCGCACCGAATCCGCCAGTGCCTGCTCTTCGTCAGTGAGTATTAGTGCCATCGGGTTCCCTCGCTGCCCTTCCGCTGCTCAGCTCTGGCGCTGCGTGCCGACGCGCAGCTGGTTGAACGGGGTGGCGCGGTCGACACCCGGGTCCTTGGCCAGCCCGAGTACGCGCTCGCCGATGATGTTGCGCTGGATCTCGCTCGTGCCGCCGGCGATCGCACTGCCCGGTGCCGCGATGATCGAGATCGTCACGGCCGCCATGGCGTCTTCGTCGAAAGCCGCGAGCTGGTCGCCGAGCACGTCGGCCGCCACGTTACCGGCGAACCTGCCGAGCTCCGATCCGGCCAGCTTGGCCACCGAGCCGCGCGCGCCCGGCAGGCGCCCGGCCTGCGCCTCCTCGCGGAGCAGCAGGGCGAACAGCTGAACGGCCTTACTCCGCGCATACAGCTCCGCCAGGTCCCGGCGGACGCCCTGGTCGCTCGTCCGCCCGAGGCCCGCGGCCAGGTCCCGCAGCGAATCGAAGGCCAGCGGGCTGGTGCGCGACGAGCCCATCGTGCCGATCGCGATGCGCTCGTGCCGGAGCATGACCACGGCAGCATCCCAGCCCTTGTTTTCCGCGCCGATGAGGGCGTCAGCCGGGATGCGGACGTTGTCGAAGAACACCTCGTTGAACGGCGAGTGCCCGGTCGCCACCTTGAGTGGCCGTACCGTCACGCCGGGCGCGTGCATATCGACGATGAACATGCTGATGCCGTTGTGCTTCGGCTTGGACGCGTCGGTCCTGGCGAGGATCGCACCGTAGTCACTGAACTGGGCGCCTGATGTCCATACCTTCTGGCCGGACAGCACCCACTCGTCTCCGTCGCGGACCGCGCTGGTCTGCAGGCTCGCGACGTCCGACCCGGCGCCAGGCTCGGAGAACAGCTGGCACCAGATCTCCTCGCCGCGGAGCATCGGCGGCAGGTAGCGCTTCTTCTGCGCCTCGGTGCCGAGCTCGACCAGGGTGTTGCCCGGCATGCTGATGCCGATGAAGAACGCGCCGTTGGGGAGATCGTAGTCGCGCGCCTCCTGGCTCCAGATGATCTGCTCGGCGCCGGTCAGGCCCTGGCCGCCGTACTCCGTTGGCCAGGTGATCCCGGCGAAGCCCGCGTCGTACAGCTTGGCCTGGAACGCCCTCTGATCAGCAATCGTGGTCTGGCCGGACTCACCGTCGTCATCGCCCGAGCCGCGGCGCGGCGCGTTTGCTGCCAGCCACGCCCTTGCCCTGGCGCGGAAGTCGTCGTTCATCGGCGTACCTCTCTGCCTGGAACCGCACCAGGCCCAAAAACTGAAATCAGTTATACTTCTTAGTCTGGCTCCGAGCGAAGCATGGCGCCAGAACCCATGTCAACCGGAGCGTGCGTTATCCGCCACATTCTCGGCGATGCCGAGGATGGCGGTGGGCATGGCCCGCTAGCTCGACACCCGCGGCTCGACGGGGCCGGCGCGAAGGGACTTCGCAAGTATGCAGGTAACCGGCACACGGCAGCGTGATGCGTGGCAGCGGTCCGAGTTCCCGCCGGTCGAGCAGGTCACTGGCGGCGTCTGGTCGGTGCCGGTGCCGATCATCGGCAATCCGCTGCGCTACGTGCTCAGCTACCTGATCGAGCACGACGCCGGATTCGTCATGATCGATCCTGGCTGGAATCATCCGGAGAGCTGGCAGGCGCTGACCAGCGGGCTCGGTGAGTGCGAGATCCCGCTTACCGCCGTCACCGCGGTGGTCATCACGCACGTACATCCCGATCATCACGGCCAGTCCGGCAAGGTACGCGACGCCTCGGGCGCCTGGGTTGGCATGCACCCGGCCGAAGACGCCTTCCTGCAGATGCAGCGCGATCGCGGGCTCATGCGTGACGGCATGGCGTCCTACCTGCGGTGGTGCGGCGCACCCGCGAGCCACCTGGAGGAGCTGATTTCGAGCAGGCAGAGCGCCAGCCAGGTAGAGCCGATGGTGCGGGCCGATCGCATGATCGGGCATGACGATTTCGTCGACGTGCCCGGCCTGCGGCTGCGGGCGGTCTGGACACCCGGTCACACGCCTGGTCACCTGTGCTTCTACGACGAGACCCACGACCTGCTGCTGACCGGCGACCACGTCCTGCCGCGTATTACCCCTAACGTCTCCTCCTACGACCTGACTGGCAACCCGCTGGAGGAGTACCTCGGCTCGCTGGCCAAGCTGCGCGGCATCCAGCCTCGTGAGGTGCTGCCTGCCCACGAGTACCGGTTCACGGACCTGGACTCGCGCCTGGACTTCCTGGCTGAGCACCACAACGAGCGACTGGCCGAGACGGCCGCTCTCCTGCATGCCGCGGGCGAAGCCGGCCTCACGTCCTGGGACGTCGCGACTGGGATCACCTGGTCACGGCCCTGGGCTCAGCTAGCGTCGTTCCAGCGGCAGGCAGCTGTCGGTGAGGTGCTCTCCCACCTCCGCCACCTCCAGGCGCGCGGCCTCGCGAGCGAATCTGACATCGACGGCACCGGCGTCTGGACTGCGCGGGCCTGATCACGGGGCTGCTCAAAGCATGCTATTCGGGGCGAACAGTGTGCCTTTGCGCACACGTTCAAGGCGCGGAAGCGTCATGATCATTCATGGGTGTCGAATTACTGCTGCTATAGCGACAGTAGTTCGACACCCATGCGCGGCAGACGAGGCCGACACCGAGCGGACGAAACACGTAGGGCGGACAATTCGGGGTGGCTGGCTCAAGGGTCCACGACCTGCGGTGAGCCGACCACGCGTCTGGTCCGACGGATGCGGGCCCGGAGCGCCCGCCGGGCGATTGGCCCTAGGTCCTCGATCACTTCGGTCAGCAGCGCAAGCTGCTCAAGGGTGTCCAGCGCGGCTGCCGCACCGGCCGGATTGACGCCCTCGTAAAGCTCGATCCCGATAAACGCTGCAGCGACTCCCTGAGCCAGACCGGCCGGGTCGGCGACATCCCCGATCGCGCTGCCGGTTGTGAGCCGGATAAGCGCGGACTGAATCTCGGCAATCCAGAGCCCGAGCGCATCCCGCGCGGCCGCGGCCAGGCGCTCATCCTGCTGCGCTCCGGCGAGAACCTGCGCCAGCGCGGTGACGTTGCCTTCCTCGCGCTCGGCGAAGTGCAGCTCGCGGCCGAGGCGGAGCAGCTCCCTGAGCGACCCGACGCTGGCGAATCGATCGCGGTACAACGCGACTCGCTCGGCTGTTGCTTCCCGGCAGGCGACGTCGACCAGATTCTCGACCGACCCGAAGTGGTAGAAGATCAGCGCTTGGTTGACCCCCGACGCGGCGGCAATAGCCCGCGCGGATGAAGCGGCAATCCCGCGCGTTCGCAGTGTCTCGATCACGCCCGCTATCAGCTTGCGCCGCGTATCTACCGACCGACCGGCCGCAGGCCTGACAGCTGGCGAGCGCCGTGCTTGCGGCACCGCGCCCACCACGCCATCGGTCACGAGGGCTCCTGCTCCGATGTGCTCGCTGAACCGCCTCGAAGCGGCGCGCTGCCGTGGACCAACGCCCGCTCGTCCGAACGCTCGTCGCCACCGGACCGAACCCGCCGCGGTCGCCGGCCGTACAAGGCACGCGGGCCGTAGCACGCGGCAAGTGCGAAGACCACGAACGTCGGGCCGAGCGCGGCGAGAGGCAGCCGCTTCTCAGCCGGCGACAACATCTCCGCGACGGTCCAGAGAGCGGGCAGGACGGCTGCTCCCGCCCCGGCGACGAGGCGGACTGCTGCCCGGCTGAACCCGACCTGCCGTCGCAGTGCAACCAGCGCGAGCCCGGCGATGATCCCGCAGGGGAGCGCCACAGCTGCGCCGACTGCGGCGCCTATCGGGGCAAGCACAAGCGTCAGTGGCAGCAGGCCTAGGTTTTGGTCAACGACAGCGCCAACCAGAGCTACCACCAGCACGGTCAGGGCACCTACCGCTGAGCCGCAACCGAGTGCGTAGCCCAGGGACCGGACCAGAATCCGCCGCCGTGACGACAGCACGAGAAGCCTGACGTTCATGAACCGCTCCGGGTCTGATCGGCTCGCAGGGACATTTGAGCGTTCGCTCAATCCTTAGTCTAACGCCGATTTGAGCGATCGCTCAAGAGCAGTCATCGGCCCAGCCCGCTCACGATTCGGGGTAGGCGTCGTCCCGAGACCCGCGAGGCGCCGTTACCAGGGAGTCACCTGGCGAACGGGCCGCACATTGCAAACTGCTAGTTTCGGCTCGAATGGCCCAGCGTTGAGAGGGAGACCGTGTCTGACCGGTATGCGTGGATCGAGGAAGGTGCGCATTCTGTCGCGCCGGGCGTGCACCGGATCCCGCTCCCGCTGCCGTCGGACGGGCTGCGCGCGGTCAACGTGTACGCCATCGAGGCCTACCACGGCCTGGTCCTGATCGACTCGGGCTGGGCCCTGGCGAACGCACGCGATCAGCTTGAGCGCTCGCTCGCGGCGATCGGGGCGGGACTGCCGGATGTGCGCCAGTTCCTGGTCACCCACCTGCATCGCGATCATTACACCCAGGCGATCGCGATCCGGCACGTCTTCGGCACGCCGGTGGCACTCGGCGCCGAGGAGAAGCACTCGATCGACAGGCTGCTCAGCTCCCAGTTCCGGCCGCTCGGGGCGCAGCTGACCATGCTGGAGTCCGCGGGGGCCGCCGACGTGGCCGACCAGCTAGCCGCCATGCCGATGACGGACGTGACCGGCCTCGATCAAGCCGCCACGCAACTCAGCGGCGACGAGCGCCACACAGACCTGCTGCCTGGCGCCACGTTCGCGGCTGCCTTCGGGTACGAGGCGCCGGACGAGTGGATCGCTTCCGGGCAGGAGTTCGACCTCGGCACCCGGACGCTGACTGCCATCAATACGCCCGGGCATACCCGCGGCCACGTCGTGTTCGCCGATGCCGCGGCGGGCCTCCTGTTTGCCGGCGATCACGTGCTGCCGCACATCACGCCGTCGATCGGCTTCGAGGAAGCGCCGTCGGACATGCCGCTGCGCGATTATCTGCAGTCCTTGAGTGTGGTCCGCGCGCTGCCCGACATGCGCCTGCTGCCCGCGCATGGACCGGTCTCGCCGAGCACCCATGCGCGGGTCGACGAGCTGGCCGAGCATCACGCCAAGCGCCTGGAGGCGATGACCGACGTGCTGGCCGGCACTGACCTCACCAGCACTGAGCTCAGCGGGTACGAGGTCGCACGTGCCATCCCCTGGACATCCCGGCAGCGCAAGCTGGCCGACTTTGACCTGATGAACCAGATGCTCGCCATCGGCGAGACGATGTACCACCTCGATCTGCTGGTCGCCCAGTCGATCGCCGTCAGCCACACCGGCCCAGACGGTGTCCGGCGCTACCGGCTCGCTTAGTTACCCGGGCTGTCGATACGGGCCGTCGTTTCCGGGCTGTCGTTACCGGGCTGGACCGCCCATATTGTCGGCACCCATCGGATGCGCCTCGGTGCCAGCGAACTGCGATGGGACCCCGTACCTGGCGGCGATTACGAGCGTCCTGGCCAGGTGGTCGCCGACTCGCTGGTGATACCTCGAGGCCATCATGGTGATCAGGCCCACGAGTCCGAAAAACAGAGTGTCGATGATGAGCAAGATGGCCCGGACGAAGAGCTGGGTAGTGCTCGCGGGTCCGCCGTCCTTGCTGATGACCCGCACGCCAAGCAGCTGCATCCCGAAGGTCTGGCCGCTGTGGCTATGGGGCCTGATCACCCACCAGTACAGGTAGACGACGATCGCGATGATCGTCGCCACGAACCAGCCGACCCAGTGCAGGCTGCCGCGGTCGAGGAGCCAGTAGGCCAGGCCCGGAATGATGCCGACCAGCACATAGTCGATCACGTACTGGACGACCCGGCGGCCGACTACCTTCGTTTCGTCACGATTGACCGGGGTCATGGAACCGGGCTGTCCGCCCCACTGACCGGGGGTGCCGCCCGATGGCTGGCCATACCCGCCCTGGGGCTGTCCCGGACTGCCGGGCGAGCTGCCGAACTGGTCCTGGCCGGGCATGGTGCCCTGCGACGGCGGGCCGGCCCGGTCGCCGGGATGAGGACTCTGCTGGGTGCCGCCGCTCCACTGGCCAGGCGCGTCCCGCTCAGGCATGCTGCTCATCTGGTCCCCCGATCCACGCCCGCCGTGACGGCGTTTGCGACGGCTTCCGAACGGGCCGCAGCTAGGCGTTATCCGATTCGTACCCACGGCTACGCCTAGAACACATCTGCTTACACTGGGTGAGAATCAGGCAGTTTTCGGCAGCCTCGCCGATCAGGACGCGGGGGGCCAGAGGATTACTGGCAGTGCTGACGTGAATACTGCTCGTGTGCGTAGCGGAAGAACATCGCCATGAGGTCTCGCGTCGTCGCGGCGGCCATTGTCGCCTGTTGCGGGCTGGCGGCTGCAGCCTGCGGGTCGAGCGGCACGCCGGCGGCGGCCTCCGGGCCGAATCACAGCGAAGCTCGCCATGCTCTAGCTGTCAGGAACGCGGCCAATAGAGCCGCCGCCCGCAGCCACGGCGCCTTTGGCGTCGGCTGCGCCAAGGTCCCGGCAACCGGGTCCGGGAGCCTGACCGCCATGGCGTCGGAGCCGGTGGCAACTGCCGCCGCGCGCACTCCGCTCCTGCACGACTTCAGCCTCGCCCTCAGGACGGCGGGGCTGACCAGCATGCTGGACTCGGCCAAGTCGATCACGGTGTTCGCACCCGATAATGCGGCATTTCTTGCGCTAGGCAAGGGAAACGTCGCAACGCTGACAGCCACCAGGTCCGACCTGACGAAGGTGCTGGAATTTCAGGTGGTCAGCGGCCGCCGTACGCCCAGGCAACTGGCCTCCGGCAAGCATCTGACCACGCTGCGCGGCACGGTCATCATCCCCGCGAAGTCGCACAAGATCTATGAGGTCAACAGCGCGGAGATCACCTGCGGCAACATCCAGACCGCGAACGCCACTGTCTACATCGTCAGCAACATCCTCGTGCCGCTGCCCTAGTCGCTGCGCTAGCCGCGGGCTCGCCTGGTGTCCGTGCACCACGTAGCGTGGAGCGACGCACCCGGAGATAGCCATGAAACTCAAGCTCGACCTGCACGACATCTACAACCGCGGTCAGGACATCGACCGCGCGCTTCGCGGCATCATCGACGAGGCGATCCGAACCAGGGCCCCGCTGGTCGAGATCATCCCCGGGAAGGGCTCGGGGCAGCTCAAGAAGCATGTACTGCGGTTCCTCGAGCAGAAGGAGATCAAGGCCCTGTACCACCGGGTAGAGAAGGACTCTAAGAACTTCGGCCGGATCTTCATTCACTTCCGCTGGTAGCGCCGCCCGGCGATGGGCCTACGGCGCAGCCGAGCCCGCTGGTCCTCGAGCCCGGCTGGCGGCATGGGCCCCGCCCGTGCCGCGCCCGGTTGTCGGCCGCCGCTGCTGGTCGCTGCGCGGCAGCGGTCGCGGCCGTATGGAGATGCCGGCCACGCCGAGCCCGCCGAGCAGGGGGCGGTAAACCCTGGGCTGCGCGTGCCGCCCGGGCCCGGACGATCGCCATGCGGGAACCTGGGGGCTGCCCGGCTGCTCGATCCGGCCGACACCGAGCCGGCCGTCCCAGCCCTCATCGACCTCAGCGCCGAAGTCAACCCTGCCGACACCGTGGCGGCTGTCATCCGCCATCCACGCGAAGCCCATCCCCGCTCCCCCGAGCGAGCCGCGGTCAGCCGGCCGTGGCGTCCATTCCCCGCTGCGATGGTGGCAGCGCTCGGCAGCGCTGTCTACTACCGCCACGGCCTGCTTGCAGGTCGACTGCGTAAATCCGAATATGTGACCTATCCAGCGACAGGCCGGTGAAGTAACGAACTGAGGAAGCGTTTCTGATGGGGATTATGCCTGTTTTAGCCCTCATGGCAGGATGACGCCATGAAGTTCATGAAGCTCTTGCTGCACGTCCTGATCGTGGCCGCTGCGCTGGGCGTGGCCCATCTGGCGGTGACGGGAATCGAGCTGCGCGGCGGCAGCGACGTGAAGAAGATAGGCACGCTCATTGCAGTCGCCTTGATCTTCGGCCTCGTCAATGCGGTGATCAAGCCGATCGTCAAGACCATCGGCTGCCTGTTTTATGTGCTCACCCTCGGCCTGATCGGGCTGGTGGTCAATGCGCTTCTGCTATGGCTGTGCAGCTGGGTAGCGGGCAAGCTCTCGCTGCCGTTCCACATCACCGGATTCTGGCCAGCCTTCTGGGGTGCCATCATCGTCGGCGTCGTCAGCTGGCTACTGAGCCTGGTCCTCGACGACCGCACGTCCGCCCAGTAAGCTCCGGACGGCCTGGCGCCAGGCGCCGGCTGCGGAAACCTCCTAGTGTTCACTGCGGGAGGTAAGCAGTTGTCGCAGCCGTGGGCGGTCGTCGATCTCTTCTCCGGTGCGGGCGGCATGAGCTGCGGCTTCAGCCGACACGCCGGCTTCGACCTCATCGGCGCCGCCGACGCCCAGCTTGGTAAGCCGAGCGCAGCGGCCGGGACGCTTGGCTGCAACGCGACGTACGCCGCCAACATCGGGCTGGCCCCGGTCGAGCTCGACCTCGCCAGTACGGCGCCTGCCGACGCCTGTCAGGCGATGAATGTCGGCGCCGGCGCCGCAGCGGTCCTGGTCGCCTGCCCGCCTTGCACGGGATTCTCGCGCACGCTGCCCGGCAACCACCTTCGCGATGACCAGCGCAACAGCCTCGTCCGCCGGGTGGGCGAGTATGCAGCGCTGCTGCGACCCGACATCGTGATCGTCGAGAACGCGCGCGAGATCGTCACCGGCAGGTTCAGCGGGCACCTGCGCGCCGCGCTCGACCAGCTGGCCAGCCTGGGCTACCGCGCGTCCGCCGATACGCACTTCCTTAACGAGTTCGGCCTGGCGCAACGGCGGGAGCGGGCGCTTGTCGTCGCGGTCCGCCAGCCCCTGCCGGTGCGGAGCCTGGCTGATCTGTGGCACGGCTGGCGCGTGGAGGTCAAGGCCACCCATGTCCGCCGCGCGATCTGGGACCTGCCGCCGGTCGCCGCCGGCCAGCGGCATCCGGCGGACCCCCTGCACGTCTCGCCGGCCTTCCGGGACGCCGTGAATGAACGCCGGCTCGCCGCAGTGCCTCCTGACGGCGGCGGCTGGGCCGATTTGCTCGAGCACCCCGACAAGGCCGACCTGCTGACGCCGGCCATGGCCCGGAGAGTCGAGCGCGGCGATCTTGGCAGTCACCCGGACATCTATGGCCGGCTGTGGTGGGACCAGCCCGCCGTCACCATCAAGCGAGAGTGCGGACACGTCGGCAACGGCCGATATGCCCATCCGCAGCAGGATCGGCTCTGCACGGTGCGGGAGATGGCACTGCTCCAGGGCTTCCCGCGGGACTACACCTTTGGCGGCTCGCTGGCGAACATGTACCGCCACATCGGCGACGCGGTGCCGCCCCTCATCAGCTACCAGCTCGCGGGGCTGTGCTCCTGGATCCTGACGGGCGTCCGCCCGGCGCCGGAGGAACTGATCCTGCCGGGCTGCCACCTGGCGCCGGGCGACCTCGTCCGCGCCTGATCGCTGGTCACCTGCGGCTGCTGGCAACGCCCCGGCGAGGTCGGCTACAGTGCGGCTATGCAACGACAGCGCAGCACCTGCTGGTGGTGGCCGCTCTAGCGGCCGCCAGTCCTTGCATTTCCGACGGCGTGCCCGCTGGGCACGCCGTTTCGCATCAGACCGGCGCGATAGTCCCGGCGGGCCTTCCCACCAGGAGGTTCTTGCCATGTCAGCCATCACTGCCACGCCTTCACAGCTCGCGAGCCAGCGCCGAAGCGACGACCTGGAGACCGCGATCGACCGTGACCCGAGCGCGTTCCGCATTCTGAGCGGCGATCGTCCAACCGGCCCGCTGCACGTCGGCCACTATTTCGGTTCCCTCGCCAATCGGATACGCCTGCAAGACGCCGGGGTCGAGGTACTAGTGCTCATCGCTGACTACCAGGCCATCACCGACCGGACGGCTCCCGCCGAGCTGCCGGGAATCGTCATGGGGCTGATGGCCGACTATCTCGCAGTTGGCATTGATCCCAGCCGCGCGACCATCTTCGCGCATAGCCAGGTCGCGCCGCTAAACCAGCTGCTATTGCCGTTTCTGAGCCTGGTCAGCGTCGCTGAGATCAGGCGTAATCCGACGGTCAAGGACGAGATCGCGGCGACGGGTTCGGGCACGGTCACCGGCCTGATGTTCACCTATCCCGTGCATCAGGCAGCCGACATCTTGTTCTGCCACGCCAACCTGGTCCCGGTCGGCCGTGACCAGCTTCCCCACCTAGAGCTGACGCGCACGATCGCGCGCCGGTTCAACGAGCGATACTGCCAGGGCGCACCGTACTTTCCCGCGCCAGCCGGACTGCTCAGCGCGGTCCCGCTGCTGCTCGGTACCGACGGCCAGAAGATGAGCAAGAGCCGCGGCAACTCGGTGCCGATACGGGCGACAGCGGACGAGACGGTCCGGCTGCTGGCCGCTGCCAGGACGGACTCCGAGCGCTTCATCGGCTACGACCCGAAGCGTCGGCC
>DATHPF010000235.1:0-3281 GCA_035484155.1 Streptosporangiaceae bacterium | reverse complement strand
TAGACGTCGGGCGCGCTGGTCCGGCACAGCTCGTCGGTGAGGACCCCGTGATCCTGCTCGATCGACGATCCGGCCAGCGCGCCGGTCTCGGCCGTAATCCCGACGCCGACGACGGCGAAGTCGCACGGGACCCGCTTCCCGCTGGCAGTCACGACTGCCTCGAGGCGGGTCGTGCCGTCGAACCTGGTGACCTGCTCGCCGGGCAGAAGCTCGACGCCGTTCGCCCGGTGGATGCCGGCAATCAGCGTGCCGACTTCGTCGCCCAGCACCCTGGCCAGCGGCACCTTGTCGGGGAAGACCGTCGTCACCTGGACGCCGAGTTGCGTCAGCGACGCCGCTACCTCGCAGCCGATGAAGCCCATGCCCACCACGACGGCGCGCCGGCCGGCGGCAGCCTCGGCCTTGATCGCGTCACACTCGGCGACGGTGCGCAGGTAGCGGATCCCCGGCAGTTCAGCACCAGGGATACCAAGCCGCCGGTTGCTGCCGCCGGTGGCGATCAGGAGCTTCTGGTAACTGACTTCCCGGCCGGCATCGAGCACGATCGTGTGAGCGGCTGGGTCGAGCGCTACGGCATGGCAGCCAGTCCTGAGCTCAACGTCGTGCTCCTGATACCAGCCGGCGGGCCGCACGTACCAGTCTTCCAGGGCCTCCTCGGAGCGGAGGTAGGTCTTCGAAAGGGGCGGCCGCCCGAAGGGAAAGCCAGGTTCCTGGCTGATGACCACCACCTGGCCGCGGAAGCCCTCGTCGCGGAGGGTGGCGGCTGCGTTGCCTCCGGCGAGTCCGCCGCCGAGGACGACTATGGGATTCTGGTCTGCTTGCCTGGCCATCCCGCAATTCTGCCCGACGCCCTCCGCCACTATGTGCGCATCTCCACGCGGTCTACACCGGTTCGCGACGGCGCCTCCATATCCGCGGTCTGAACTGGACGCATCCCAGCGGCTCCACGTTCGGCACGGCCAGGCATGACTGCAAGGAGGCGGACACATGGATACCGTTACCGAGCGGAGCATCACTGCGCCTTTTGCGGAACTATCAGATATATTGCGCGGTGACCTGATCGTGACCGGCGATCACGGCTACGACCATGCCCGCGCGGTATACAACGCAATGATCGACAAGCACCCGGCCGCCATCGCGGGCTGCCGTGACGCCGCCGACGTCATCTCGTGCGTGCGCTTCGCCCGACAGCATGGCCTCGAGATCGCCGTCCGGGGCGGCGGCCACAACGCGGCCGGCCTCGGCGTCGCTGACGACGCCCTCGTCATCGACCTTTCGCCGCTGCGCAGCGCAACAGCTAGCCCTCGCGATCACACGGTCCGCGTCGACTCAGGGTGCACCTGGGGAGACGTCGATCACGCGACGGTCGCGTTCGGCATGGCCACGCCGTCGGGCTTCCTAGCCTCCACTGGCGTCGGCGGGCTCACGCTGGGCGGGGGCATCGGGTATCTCTCCCGGCGGTTCGGCCTGACGGTCGACAACCTGCTCGAGGCGGACGTAGTACTCGCTGACGGCAGCTTCGTGACGGCAAGCCCGAGTTCGCACAGCGACCTGTTCTGGGCGCTACGGGGTGGCGGCGGGAACTTCGGCATCGTTACCTCGTTCACCTTCCGCTGCCACGACATCGGCGACCACGGGACGATCATCGGCGGCCCGGTGTTCTACGACCTCGCGGACACGCCCGAGGTCATGCGCTGGTACCGCGAGCTGCTGCCATCGCTGCCGGAGGAACTTAACGGCTGGATCGCGCTGCTTACGATCCCGCCCGTCCCGCCATTCCCCGAGCAACTGTGGGGTCGCAAGGCTTGCGGCATCGTCTGGTGCTACACGGGACCGCATGACCGCGCCGACGAGGTGCTGGAGCCGGTAAGGAACTACGGCTCGCCACTGCTGGTCGGCATCCAGCCGATGGCGTTCAGCGCGCTGCAAAGCGCGTTCGACGGGCTCTATCCGCCGGGCCTGCAGTGGTACTGGCGGGCGGACTTCTTCAACGAGATCTCAGACGCGGCGATCGACGTGCATTGCACATACGGCCAGCAATTGCCGACCGGGCACTCGACCATGCACTTGTACCCGATCGACGGTGCCACGAGCCGCGTCCCCAGCGACGCGACCGCCTTCGCCTACAGGGACGGGGGCTGGGCGGGCGTCATCGTAGGCGTCGACCCGGATCCCGCCAACGCTGGTCTGATCTCGCAGTGGGCTAAGGACTATTGGGAGGAGCTGCACCCGACATCGGCAGGGGGCGGATACGTCAACTTCCTCATGGACGAGGGCCAGGACCGGATCAGGGCGTCCTACCGGGGCGGCTACGACCGGCTCACCCACATCAAGGCCAGGTACGACCCAGACAACACCTTCCACGTCAACCAGAACATCCGGCCAGCGGCCGGGACAGGCTAGCCTGGCGTACACGGCACGGGCGGAGGGGCCCGCCTTCGAAATGCGGCGTAATCCGCCAACGGTCCCTACCTCATGAGGTCGGTGCGAGACGTCCTGCGCCGCCTGCCGGACCGGGCTGCTGGGGCGGGCAGATCCCCGCCCGACGCGTCGCAGCCGGTGTGACAGAAGTGACAAACGTGAATTGCGGTCGCGCCGGAACGTGCGATACAAAGGACCGACTGGCGATGAGGCTCGCCATCAACCGCGGACACTGATTCGCTGATGGCCTCTACCACTGTGACCGGGCAACCGGAGTGGGAGGAGAGGCCGGTGATTCGCGAATCCATGAGCCCGGCGCTGCCCGTACCGGTCGTGCAGCTACTGCAGGTTGTCACGGTCGCTGCCGCTGCGCCCGGCGTCTCCGGCGTGATCAGCCGCGTCGAGGCCAGGATGCAGGGCCGGACGGGTCCGCGTGTCCTGCAGCCGTACTTTGACCTGGCCAAGCTGTTCCGGAAGGAAGCTCTGGCGCCAGAAGGGTCAAGCTGGGTCTTCCTGGCCGCGCCGCTAGGGGCGATGGTCTGCTACCTGACCGTTCCGCTCCTGATCCCCGTGCTCACCACGTTCGGGCTGCCGCTGGGCTACATGGGCGACATCCTTGGCGGCGGCTTCATCCTGTCGCTGGCCAGCTTCCTGGTCGCCACCGCGGCGCTGGACACCGGCAGTCCGTACGCCCAGCTCGGCGCCAGCCGCGCCAAGACCTTCGGGGCAATCACCGAGCCGGTGGTGCTGTTCGTCGTGTTCACCGTCGCGCTCGTCACCGGTACCGACCTCCCGTACGCCCTCGCCGCCACCGTGCGCTCGTCTGCCGGTCAGATCATCCGGCCCGCGCACCTGCTCGC
>DATHPF010000234.1:0-43336 GCA_035484155.1 Streptosporangiaceae bacterium | reverse complement strand
TCGAACCGCAGCGTCAGCCTGCCGAGGGTGACCTCGAGGCAGGCGGCCCCGGCCTCGTTCCCGACGAGGGAGTTTGCCAGCCGCAGGCTACTGGCGTCGGCGGCGCCGCTGGCAGGCACGCCAAGGTGCGCGAGCCCCGCCCGGCCGAGGTCCTGGACGGTCGTGAGGGGACCCGGCTGCAGTACCTCGACACGCCGCTCGGCGCCGGTCGTGGTGGTGGCTGCCCCTCCGTGAGCGGCAAGGTCGGGCACGGCATGGTCGGGCGCGGCCAGGTCGGGCTCGGGCCGGTTCGCCCGTGCCTGGTCCAACGGTGCCTGGTCCAACGGTGCCTGGTCCAACCGTGTCCGGCCCAACTGCGCCGGCAGGCTGTCGACGGCGCGGAAGCGGACCAGTGTGCCGGGCGCCAGCAGCGCGGGCGGGTCGCGGTCGGGGTCCCAGAGCCGCGCCGTCGTGCGGCCGAGCAGCCGCCAGCCGCCCGGCGATCCGGCCGGATAGACGGCCGCCAGGCCGCCGGCGATGGCGACCGAGCCGGCGGGCACGCGCAGCCGCGGAGTGTCCAGCCTCGGCACCGAGGCGAGCAGCGGGTCCAGCCCGGTGAGGTAGGCAAAGCCCGGGGCGAATCCCAGCCAGCCGACGCGGTACTCCGCCGCCTGGTGCCGCGAAATGACGTCCGCGATGCTCAGCCCGGTCAGCGACGCCACATCGGCCAGGTCGGGACCGTCATAGCAGACGTCGATGGTCTCGGCGGCGCCCGCAGCCGCCGTCACCTGCTTGCCTGCAGCCGCAGTGGCCAGTTCAGTCAGCCGGGCCGCGAGCGCGGGCAGAGCCCAGCTACCTGGTTCGACACTGACCAGCACGGTCGCCGCGCCCGGCACGACGTCGATCACGCCCGGCAGGTCCGCGGCCCTGATGAGGGCGGCGACGGTGGCGGCCCCGTTCCCATCCTGGTCCGCCCTCATGTCGGTCGCCAGCAATAGGGCCGCATCGCCCGCCGCTCTCACCTGCATCACGCAAAGGGCGCGAGCGTGACGCCTGCCTCCTCGAGCGCGGCGCGGACGGCGGCGGCCAGGACCGCGGCGCCTGGCGTGTCGCCGTGCACGCAGATCGAGCGAGGGCTCATCTCGAGCGCGACGCCGGAAGTCGTCTGCACCGTGCCGTCCACGACCATCCGGACCGCGCGCGCCGCAACCGCAGCGGGCTCGGTCAGGACGGCGCCTGGTTCGCCGCGCGGCACCAGCGTGCCGTCGTCGCGATACGCGCGGTCGGCGAAGGCCTCGGTGATCGTCGGCAGCCGGACGTCGGTCGCCGCGGTCGCCAGCGCGGAGCCTGGCAGCGTCAGTATCGGCAGCGCCGGGTCATAGCTGACGGTCGCGGACGCGATCGCCGCCGCCTGCTCAGGATCGGTGACGGCCCGGTTGTACAAGGCGCCGTGCGGCTTGACGTACCGGACGCGGCCGCCTTCGGCGCGAGCGACACCGTCCAGCGCGGCTATCTGGTACAGCACCTCGGCGGCCAGCTCCGCCGGCGGCACTGCCATCTCGCGACGGCCAAACCCAGCCAGGTCCCGGTAAGAGACCTGGGCCCCGATGGCGACTCCGCGAGCGACCGCGCCGGCGCAAGCGTGCCGGATCGTGAGCGGATCGCCGGCATGGAAGCCGCAGGCGATGTTGGCGCTGGTGACGATCTCCAGCAGGGCCTTGTCGTCGCCGAGGCGCCAGACGCCGAAGCTCTCGCCGAGGTCGGCGTTCAGGTCGACGACTCGCAGCGGGCCCGTCATCCGGCGTTCACCGTCACCTGGGCACCGGGTCAGCCGGGCTCTTCCGGCGGCAGGTCGGCGAGGGCAGCGGCGATGTCAGTCTCGCGAGGCCCGGCCGACCGAACGGTCTCGATCAGGACGTGCAGGACCTCGTGCCTGTCCTCGCCGAGGTCGAGCAGGCGCTGCGCGGCATCCCAGAGCTCGGGCGGGTCACCACGCCAGAGCCGGTCGGCCAGCATGATGTGCCGGTCCATGTGCTCGCTGGTCGCGTCGCGTTCGCCCCGGCCGTGCCGGGCGTCGGCGTCGTCGTGGTCGGCGGCCAGCAGGGTGCGGCGGTCAGAGTTCGTGGCGGGGCCCAGTGTGGCCAGGTCGGTGCCGCGATAGGAGCCACGCAGCAACGGGAACGCGAATACCCGCCGCGCCAGGGCTTCCAGGTCTCCGTCCGGAAGCAGGCGGCTCACCATGTCCGGCTCGAGGCCGAACGACGCCGGATCGCGGTAGACGCTCGGGAACGTGCGCATGGCGTCGAACACTGCCTCCAGCGTGGCCGCGACCGCCGTCCCGTCGAGGCCGGACCGCGCGCCCGCCCAGCGGACCCAGGCCAGCAGCACGTGCGGCATGGCCTCCTGGTCGGCCTTCGACAGCACCACCTTGCGCGGCAGCCAGTCCAGCAGGAACGTCTCCGCCTTGGCCGGGCTTACCCGGAGCGGCCGGCCGAAATCGCGATCACACCCGTAGTCCACGATGTGGTCGGCGCACCTGCTCGCCGCCTGCCGGTCGGACAGGTCCTCGGCGTCGTCGGAAGCCAGGAACTCGGCGACCAGCATGGCCCGCCGGTCCTTGCGCCACACGGCCCGCCGGCCCACGGCGTTGACCGCGGGCGCGACCGGCACGGCCTCCTGGCTCACCTGGCCGGCCGCTAGCACCGGCGGCAGCGTCCGGACCCTGGCCCGGATGAAGGCGTGATACGAGGGGAACGAGGAGCTCACGGTGGGATCTGGCGCCGCCTCGGTCGCGGCCAGGGCGGCCGCCAGGATCCGGCGCGCCTGCGGCGGGTCGATCTGCATGAACGTCGGCCCGGCGGCGCTGCCATCCCGGCAGTAGTCAAGGAGCTTGGCCACCTGCGAGGTCACCCAGCCGTCGCGGGCCAGGCCACCGGCGTTGTAGTCGACGACCACGACCAGCGCGTGCTGCTCCTGGCCGGCGTAGCTGAAGACGCAGACGACCTCGTCCCGGTCGCCGTAGGCATCGGAGTTGACGTAGCACTCGGCGGCCTCGACGGCCCCGACGTGCTGCGCCCAGGCTGGCCGGGCGACGCCCTGGTCCATCAGCGCGAGCGCGGCGTACTCGGCCTGGATGGCCTGGCGCGAGGTGCCCAGGCAGGCGATGCCGGACAGCAGCGCCAGTGCAGCGGGGCTGCCTTGCTCGGCGGCGTACCGGACCAGGCCCTCGCCGATCAGTTCCTCGATGCCGGCCCGGCGCCTGGCACCGCGCGCGCTGCCGGCCGCGCGATGACCCCACCAGGTCCCGAGCAGTTCGCTGACCATGAGCTCGGCATCCAGCGGGCTGCGCACGGCGAGCAACTCGCGAGCAGCGCGCAGCATCTCGGCGAACAGGGCGTTCGGCGGCGGTCCGGCTAGGCCGCCCCCGCCGCCACGGCCTGGCGGCGCCCCGTGTGCGCCGCGATGACCCCTGTCGCCCGCTGGATCTCGGCGTCGGCTTTGGGGGCTCACCCGTCTAGCTTCGCAGATTTCCGGAGCCAGCACGCCATGCCCCGCCATCACGGCGCCCGATTCTCAGTAATCCGGGGTACTTCGCCGGAATCTGGTGACAGGAAGCGCGATGGTTCCACCCGTCTATCCTGCGAACCGCCGATTAGTCCGGTACGGTCCTACTGTGCCATGCCTGCCCGGGCTCACGCCTGGCGCCCGGACCGTGCCCTGCATCCCGCCGGCCGGCGTTCCCGCAGTTGGACGGCCTGCCGGAGAGCCGGTGGTGCGTCTGGCTGGCGCTGTCGCCGGGTTTACCGTCCGGCGCTCGCCGCCCGGCAGTCGGGGCCTTGTAGGTCTGGTACATAAGTCATAATTAAGTATTTGGGTGTGTAAGACGTAAATCTGGGACTCGTGGAGCATGTCCGCTGGCGGTGCTCCCCGGTGCGAGAAGGACGGCGGTTACCTCATGCGAGCAGGACTTGCGGCGATCCGGCAGGCCCGGCGGCGCGGCCTGCGTGGTCGCGCCCTTGGTGCGTGCTGCGCCGCGGCCGGACTGGCCACGGTGCTGGCGGCCTGCGGGCCTGCGTCCAGCGCCACGTCCGGCAGTCAGCCCGGCGTGGCGAGCGGCAACTCGGTCACCTACGCGATGGAGCCTGGCGGCGCCGCCACCTACCCCTTCCCGTTCATGGCCGGGAACTACATCGCCGACGACTCCGTCTACAACGTCAACGACTTCCAGTACCAGCTATACCGGCCGCTGTACTGGTTCGGCAGCGGCGCCACCCCATACCTGAACCCAGCGCTCAGCCTGGCCGACCCGCCTACCTATCGGGGTCACCTGGTCACCATCCAGCTGAAGCAGAACTACAAGTGGTCCAACGGCGAGCCGGTGGACGCGCAGGACGTCGTGTTCTGGATGAACATGATGATCGCGGAGAACAGCAATGGCGCGTTCTGGAGCCCGAAGGGCCTGCCCAGTGACGTGACGAACATTCGGGCGGCTAGCCAGTACGTCGTCACGATGCAGATCACCACGCCGCAGTTCTCGCAGTCGTGGTTCACGAACAACGAGCTCAGCGAGATTACTCCAATGCCCGCCCAGTGGGACCGGACCGCGTCGGGACCGAGCGACTGCGCCACGAACATCTCGGCCTGCACCGCGGTGTACAACTACCTGAGCTCGCAGGCGGCCAAGAACCCGTCGACGTTCGCCTCGTCGCCGATCTGGAGCGTGGTCGACGGGCCGTGGAAGATCCAGAGCCTGAATGGGCAGGGCAAGCTCACGCTCGTCTCCAACCCCAAGTACGGGGGCCCGGTCGCCGCGCACCACATCACGACGTTCGTCGAGCTGCCCTTCACATCCGAGCAGGCCGAGTACAACGTGCTCCAGGACCCGACGGGCAACCAGACCATTGACGTCGGCTACCTGCCGACGGTAGACGCGCCGGTACCGCCGGCCGGGGCCAACGTCGGCGCCAACCCGCCGACGCTGTCCAACTACCAGGTGAGCGCGCTCTACGTCTGGCAGCTGAGCTACTTCCCGTACAACTTCAACAACGACACGGGCCAGGGCCCGATTTTCCAGCAGCTGTACTTCCGCCAGGCGTTCCAGTACCTGGTCGATGAGGAAGGCGTCATCAACGGGCCGCTGCACGGTTACGGCAAGGTGACAACCGGCCCGGTCGGCACCTACCCGGTGACCAAGTACCTCTCGCCGCAGCTACAGCAGGAGGGCGACCAGTGGACGCTGAATATCCCCAAGGCTCAGCAGTTGCTGAGCTCGAACGGCTGGTCGGTCGTTCCGAACGGGACCGACACCTGCATCCGGCCGGGGACGGCGCCAGGTGACTGCGGTGCGCATATCGCGGCTGGCGCGCGGCTGAACTTCAGCCTGATGTACGCCACCGGCACCGACTGGATGGAGTCCGCGGTCCGGGAACTGGCCTCCAACGCCTCGCTCGTCGGCATCCAGGTCAACCTCGACGCCGAGCCCTTCAGCGACGTGGTGGGTACCGCGTTCGACCCGAGCGTGAACAAGTGGCAGCTGGCCTACTGGGGTTCCTGGACGTTCGCACCCGACTACCTGCCCACGGGCGACGAGCTGTTCGAGACCGGCGTCCCCAACAACGGCGGTGCCTACAGCAACCCGCACAACGACCAGCTGATCCTCGACACGCTGCACGCCCGGACACCCGCTCAGTTCGACACGGCGATGTACAACTGGCAGAACTACCTGTCTGGCCAGCTGCCGGTGGTCTACGAGCCGGATGCCCCGACCCTGCTGGAGACGATTAAGGGCCTGGACATTGGCGTTCAGAACAGCGCGCTGAACATCACCCCGGAAGAGTGGGCTTACCGGCAGTGAGCCGGCCGGGGCCAGGCAGGCCAGACTCATGACGGCATACCTGGGCCGCCGGCTGCTTCAGTCCGTCGCCGTCGTGCTGCTCGTGACGCTGATCGTGTTCGGGCTGCTCCGGCTCGCGCCTGGCGCAGCGGCCGCTGACGTCCTCGGTACCGGCTCGGCCCACCAGCAGTTCCTGCTCCAGTACCTGACCTGGCTCGGGCAGATCCTGCATGGCAACCTGGGCTACTCGCGCGCACGGAACGAGTCCGTCGCTGACCTGCTCGCCACCAGCCTGCCGCGCACCCTGGCGCTGACCGGGATATCGACACTGATCGCCCTGGCGGTCGCCGTGCCGCTCGGGCTGCTGCAAGCGGTCCGGCGCAGCCGGGCAGCCGATCACCTGCTGCGCGGCCTGACCTACCTGTTCTACGGCATGCCGACCTTCGTGCTCGGCGCCGTGCTGGTGCTTTTCTTCGCCGTGGATCACCATGTCTTCGGTGCCGAGGGCCCGCAGGCGCCTGGCATTCTGGGCGTGATTACCGACGTGCGCGACCTGACCCTGCCCGTCCTGACCCTCACCCTGGTGACCATCGCGATCTTCGCTCGGTATATGAGGTCATCAGCCCTGGACAGCCTTGCCGAGGAGTACGTTGAGGCCGCCAGGGCCCGCGGTGCCGGCCAGCGGCGGGTCCTCACCGCGCATGTGCTGCGTAACTCGCTCGTCCCGGTTGTCACGCTCGTGGGCCTTAGCTTCCCGCAGATCGTCGGGGGCGCCGTGGTCGTCGAGAGCCTCTTCAATATCCAGGGCATGGGCTGGCAGATCTGGCAGGCCGTGCTCAACCACGACTTCGCGGTGACGCTGGGCTTCACGCTGGTGATCGGCGTGGGCGCCGTGATCGGGTCGCTGCTCGCCGACATCGGGTACGCCGTGCTTGATCCGCGGGTCAGGTACGTGCAGGCGTGATGACCAATCAGGCGACCAGCGAGGGCGCGCCGGCGCGCGGCAGTCGCGGTCGGCACGCCGGCCCGGCGTCGGCTGGCCCGCAGGTCGGCGCACAGGGCGCCGAACTGGCCGGGCGGGCCCGCCGCGGCCTGGCGATCTGCCGAGCGAACCCGCTGGCCACGGCAGGCAGCCTGATCGTCATCGCCATGGCGGCCTTCTGCTTCCTCGGCCCGACGCTGTACCACACCGACCAGACGCACGTGTTCTTGTCCGCGGCAAACCTGTCGCCCCGGGCTGGCCATCCGCTCGGCACCGACGGCGACGGGTCTGACGAGCTCGGCAGGCTGATGAAGGGCGGCCAGGTGTCGCTGGAGGTAGGAGCGGCCGCCGGCCTGCTGGCTGCGGTCCTCGGCTCGCTGTGGGGCGCGACCGCCGGATACCTTGGCGGCGCCGTCGACGCCATCATGATGCGCATCGTCGACGCCGCCATCGCAATTCCCGCCATCGTCTTGCTGTTGCTGCTGATCTCGATCTACCGGCCATCGACGACGATGCTCATCGTGGTGATCGCAGGCACGGCGTGGCTCAGTACGGCGCGGCTGGTCCGCGCCGAGGCGCTCACGCTGCGCGTCCGTCAGTACGTCCAGGCGGCACGGGTCATGGGCGGCGGCAACCTGCGGGTGATCGTCCGCCACATCGCCCCGAACGCCGTCGGCACCATCGTGGTGAACGTCAGCTTCCAGATCGCGAACGCGATCCTCCTGCTGGCCACGCTGAGCTGGCTCGGCCTCGGCGTGCAGTTCCCGTCAGTCGACTGGGGTGACATGATCGGCGCGGCGACGCAAACCATCTCCGACGGTTACTGGTGGCAGATCCTGGTGCCGGGGGCAGCGATCATCGTCGTCGTCGTGGCGTTCACGATGCTGGGGGACGGCCTGCGAGACGGGTTTTCCGCCGATGGCTGACTGGGCGGCAGGACACGCGGTGGCGGCACCCGTGCTCCAGATCACCGACCTGCACACCGAGATCCGGCTCAAGGACGCGACGGTGCGCGCGGTCGACGGCGTCTCGCTCTCTGTAGCGGCCGGCGAATGCCTCGGCCTGGTGGGTGAGTCAGGCTGTGGCAAGACGATGACGGCACGCTCGGTTCTGCGCCTGCTGCCGGCCGGCGGCTTGATCACCGCAGGGTCCATCATGCTGGCCGGAACCGAGCTCACGAGCCTGTCCGAGCGATCCATGGAGTCGATCCGCGGCAACGACGTGGGCATGGTGTTCCAGGACCCGTCAGCGTCGCTAGACCCCACGATGACCATCGGCCGTCAGATCGCCGAGTCCATCGCCGTGCACAGGGGCGCGGACCGCCAGGCGGCCGCGGCTCGCGCCATCGAGATGCTGGCTCTGGTCAGGATGCCGGAGCCGGAACGGGTGACCGGCCTGTACGCGCATCAGCTGTCCGGCGGGATGCGGCAGCGGGCGATGATCGCCGCCGCGCTGGCCTGTGAGCCCCGGCTGCTGATCGCCGACGAGCCGACCACGGCCCTTGACGTGACCATCCAGCGCGACATCCTCGAGCTCATCGACGACCTGCGCGCGCAGCTCGGCATGGCCGTCATCCTGGTGACGCACGACCTCGGGGTGATCGCCGGGCGGACCGATCGGGTGGCGGTGATGTACGGCGGCCGGATCATCGAGCATGCGCACACTGACGCTCTCTTCGCCGGGCCGCGCCACCCTTACACCGAGGCGCTGTTTGACGCCCTGCCGGAGATGGCCGGCCCAGCCAGCCGGTCGCTGTACAGCATCCCTGGCCGGCCGCCTGACCTCAGCGTGCGCGCGTCAGGATGCAGCTTCGCGCCCCGGTGCCGTTACGTACGCGACTGGTGCGGCGGCCACGAACCGGTTCTGGACGGCGATCACCCTGGCCATACCTATGCGTGCGCGTTCCCGCTGAGCGTGGCCAGGCGTGCCGACGCGGCCGCGCCGGCCGGTCAGAGCGGGCGACGGCCAATCAGCGCCTGGGTGCGCGGCCAGGACGCGCCGAGGCAGGAGACTGGCGCTAGTGCGTCGCGCGACCCAGGGTGGGCGAACGGGTCAGGCTCGGGGAACGGCTCGGGCTCGGGGAACGGCTCGGGTTCGGCCTCGGGGTCGGCGTCCGGTGCGGGTGAGCCGCTGCTGCGCGTATCCGGGCTCGTCAAGGACTACGAGGTCGCACGGAGCCTGCTCGGCCGGCCGGGCGGCACGGTGAGCGCGGTCGCCGACGTCAGCTTCGAGCTCCAGCCGGGCCAGACGTTCGGCCTGGTGGGCGAGTCCGGGTGCGGCAAGACCAGCATCGCGAGACTGCTGGTGGGGCTGGAATGGCCGACCGCAGGCTCGATCGTCTTCAGCGGCACGGAGCTTGCCGCGATGTCGCCGCGCGAGCGCCGCCGCCATCCGCCTGCCATCCAGCTGATGTTCCAGGACGCTTTCGCCTCACTCGATCCCCGGATGCGCGTCCGGTCGATCCTGCGCGAGCCGCTAGCGATCCAGAAAACCGTTCGCCGGCGCGGACATCGCCGGCAGGTGACCAGGATCCTCGACGAGGTAGGGCTGTCGGCCGACGCAGCTGACCGGTATCCGCGGGAGTTCTCCGGCGGGCAGCGCCAGCGACTGGCCCTGGCCAGGGCGCTCATCCAGCGGCCCGCGCTCATCATCGCCGACGAGCCGGTGTCGGCCCTGGATGTATCCGTGCAGGCGCAGATCCTGAACCTGATGCGCAAGCTCCAGCGCCAGTACGGGCTGAGCTACCTGTTCATTTCCCACGACCTGTCGGTGATCAGGTACATGGCTGACACCATCGGCGTGATGTACTTCGGCAAGATCGTCGAGATAGGGCCAGCCGAGGATATCTGCACGACTCCGGCGCACCCCTACACAGCGGGGCTGATCGAGGCGGTGCCGGCCGTGACCGGTGGTTCGCTTCGCCGCGCGGCCACCCTGGCGCCCCGACGGCCCGGATCAGCAGGCGAGATTAGCGGCCCGACCGCTGACACGATCGCGGCGACGCACCCGCCGGAGGGCTGCCGGTTCCGGTCCCGGTGCCCGATCGCCGCCGGCATCTGCGCCGAGCAGGAGCCGCCGCTCCAGCCTCATCTGCCGACAGGTCAGTTGGTGGCATGCCATTTCCCGCTAGATCCTGGTGCGCCGGACCGTCACTCTGGTCATCAGATTCCGAGCATTGCGTGAGGCTCAAGGCGCCACCTGGCCGCCGCCAAGCGCGCCATTTCTCTCCGGCGTGAATCGGCGTTCTGCCTGGCCAGCGGCCTCGCCGCGGGACGGACGTTAATGCCGTCGGCCAGGCCAGACGCTGATGCCATCGTCGGCCAGTTGTTGCTGGCCTCCTTCTTGCATCCGTTGTTGCCGCTAGCCTTCTTATGTCCGCAGTGAGCAGGAAGGAGCCGTTCCATGGCGCGCGGTCGGCCGGAGTGGTGGTGCCTGCCATGAGCACGGGCACATCGGTACCGCGTCCCCGGCTGCCGGGACTCGACGCATCTGACTCGGTGCTGCTGGCCTCGCTGATGCAGGAGGCACCGATCGGATTCGCGTTCATCGGCCCGGACTTCCGCTTCCTGCGGATGAACCCCGTGATGGCGTCCCTGACCGGCGACCACGGCGACCACGGCGACCAGGCGGGCCGGACGCCGGCTGAGGTCTGGCCGCCAGATCTGGCTGAGGCCGCGCAGGCGGCCCTGCGCCGGGTCGCGGCAGGCGAGCGGCCGCTACCGCAGACGTCGCACGCCATGGCGACCGCAGGCGCCGACGGCGAGCACCAGGTGGGCACCTGGTCGTTCTCCTGGTTCGCGTCCAGGGACGGCGAGGTCAGCGGCGTCGCCGTCCTCGGCGTCGACGTCACCCCGCAGTACCAGGCGGCCGAGGCGGTGCGCCGCAGCGAGGAGCGCTATCGCTCGCTGGTGCAGGCCGGCGCTCAGGTCGTCTGGGTGACGAAGCCAGACGGGGAAATCGCCGAGGACTCGCCTGAATGGCGCTGGATCACTGGGCAGAGCGCCGAGGAGTATCTCAGCAAGGGCTGGCTGGAAGCGATCCACAGCGACGACAGGGAGCGCGTAGAGGCGGCCTGGCGCGAATGCGTGCGGTCGGGCAAGGTCTTCGACAGCCGGTACCGGGTGCGCAGCCGCACGGGGTCCTATAAGCACTACGACGTGCGTGCGGTGCCGATCGAGCGCGACGGCAAGATCATCGAGTGGATCGGGGCCAGTACGGATGTCACTGCGCAACGGGAAGCGGAGGAGATGCGCGGCCGGCTGACCGAGCAGTTGTCCGCCGCCGCGCTGCGCACGGCCCGCCTGCAGCAGGCCACGTCGATGCTGGCCGAGGCCCTGACCGTTGAGCAGGTCGTGCAGGTCATCACCGAAGTCGGCCGCTCCGCCATCGGCGCCGAGCGGTCCGCGGTGGCCATCCTGGACACCGAGCGGCTGCGGCTGCGCACGATCAATCCCGACGGCCTGCCCGGCAGCCCGGGTGCGCCCGGCGGCGATATTCCGCTGTCGGTCGCCAGTGTCATGACCGCCGCCATCACCTCACGCAGGCCAGTGCTGCTGGAGAGCCCGGAGGCGCTGCGCCGGCACTTCGACGCTGAAGGCGTCGACGTCAGCCTGTTCCTTGAGCACAGCGACGAGAAGGCGTGGGTGGGCCTGCCGCTGCTGTCGTCAGGAGCCTCGCTCGGCGCGCTGCGCTTCTCCTTCACTCGGCCACGTCAGATCACCGAGGAGGAGCGCGTCTTCCTGGAGGCGCTCGCCGGCCAGTGCGCTCTCGCGGTAGAGCGCGCCACCTTGTACGAGCGCGAGCACACCACGGCGGAGACGCTCCAGCGAAGCCTGCTGCTGGACACGCTGCCGACCGTTCCCGGCATCGTGCTGGAGGCCAGGTGCCTGCCAGTTACCAGGAACATGGAGATCGGCGGGGACTGGTACGACGCCTTCCGGCTGCCTGACGGGCGGCTAGCCGTCGCCACGGGCGACGTCATGGGCAAGGGCCTGACCGCGGCCGCCGGGATGGGCCGGGTCCGCAATGCGCTGCGCGCGCTAGCACTCACCGATCCGCGGCCTGCCGCCGTCCTGGCCGGGCTCGACCGGCTCTTCCTGGCCACCGAGCGGGCCGAGCAGGTCACGACCGTCGCATACCTGGTCGTGGACCCGCTGACCGGCGAGGGCGTGGCCGGGAACGCCGGTCACCTGCCGCCGCTGCTGCTGTCGCCAGACGGGCCGCCGCGGCTGGATCCCACGGAGGCCGGGACGCCGCTCGGATGGGCCAGCCCGCGGTCGCAGTACGCATTCCGGCTGCCGCCCGGCAACACCGCCGTGCTGTATTCCGATGGACTTGTAGAAAACCGCAAGCGGGGTCTGGACGCCGGGCTGGACGAGCTCGTGGCCGTGGCGGCGCAAGCACCAGCGCCAGTGGCCGAGGATCCGGCACAGCTGCTTGGTTACCTCGTAGACCGGATGCTGACCGGGTACGAGCAGGATGACGACGTCACCGTGCTGGTCCTCCATGTCCCGGCCCAGGGGGACAAGGCCGGCGGCAGGGGGCGAGCCGGTTCAGTGAGGAAGGGGAGGGCATGAGGAATGCGGGTAACATTCCCGAGGTTGTGCTCTCAGCCCGGTGGCTCCAAGCACGGGCGTTGCTAATGCAACGGGCACGGGAAGGCAATGTCGCTTTCCCGCAGCGGTACGACCTACCCGCACAGTGCGCCTAGTGTGGTGGGCGGGAGAGAACCTCGGGCAGAGCAAGCTTTCCTGTCGCGGTTTCCGGGCTTCTGGCACGGTCCAGGGAGCGGGATTCTCGCGGTAGGGTCCGTTGCTTACTGAGTGGTATGCCGGAGAGGTGGCAATGTCGCCTGCGAGTGCGGACAGCCGGGTGCTGGTCGTCGGCAGGCGGCCGTCATCCAGCGAGGGAAGGGGTGACCGCGGTGGCTAGCGCTGCAGGCTCGGCGGCGCGGCGGCAGACTCGGCCGTCAGCGCCGGACGCACGCGTTCCGCAGCAGGCCCGTGGCGGTGCTGCCGACAGCAAGGCACACGTTGCGGACCAGCCAGTAACCCTGGTGCCGGGCGATGGCGTCCCGGCCGCCAGGCGAGCTGCGGGCGGCCGTGGCCGCAAGCCGGCGGCCAGGTCCGCGACCTCAGGCAGTATCAACGGCACTAGTGCCGACGATCAGGTTTCAGCAGGGAAGAGCCGTGGCCGGTCCAGTGCGGCTGGTGCCGAGGGCAGGCAGGGAAAGAAGGCCGCCAGTGAGCTGCCGGGTAGGGGAGAGCATCGTGACAACGGGAGCACGGACGTGACGGCGGATCCCGAACTGGCCGCGCAGGCCGGAGTGGACACCGATCCCGATCTAGCCGAGGCCGGCGGCTTGGACGCCGATCCCGATCTCGCTGACGTAGCGGACATCGACGGCGACCCCGATCTCGCTGACGTTGCCTTCCTCGACGTGGACGCCGAGCTTGAGGAACTGGAGATCCTCGAGACTGACGACGGCGACACCGAGGAAGCAGACGTCGAGGAACTGACGGTCGAGGCTGACCTGACTGTGTCCAGCGTGCCTGCGGCCGATGCGACCGACGATCCGGAGGCAGTGGCCGGCGCCACCGCGGTGGCCGCCCAGGCAGGCGCCGCCGCGACGGTGGCCGAGGAGTCTGAGGACGAGGCATTCGTCTACGGCGACGATGACGAGGACCTGCCCGCCGCCCAGGTAGCGGTGGCCGGCGCGACATCCGATCCGGTCAAGGACTATCTCAAGCAGATCGGCAAGGTCCCGCTCCTCAACGCCGAGCAGGAAGTGGAGCTGGCGAAGCGGATCGAGGCGGGCCTGTTTGCCGAGGAGAAGCTCGCCGACAGCGTCCCCGCCCTGCGTCCCGAGACCAGGCTGGACCTGGAGTGGATCGCCGATGACGGCAGGCGGGCGAAGAACCACCTGCTCGAGGCCAACCTGAGGCTCGTCGTCTCGCTGGCCAAGCGCTACACAGGTCGCGGCATGCTGTTCCTGGACCTGATCCAGGAGGGCAACCTCGGCCTGATCCGCGCGGTGGAGAAGTTCGACTACACCAAGGGCTACAAGTTCTCGACGTACGCGACCTGGTGGATCCGGCAGGCCATCACCCGGGCCATGGCCGACCAGGCCAGGACCATCCGGATCCCGGTGCACATGGTCGAGGTCATCAACAAGCTGGCCAGGGTCCAGCGGCAGATGCTCCAGGACCTGGGGCGTGAGCCAACCCCCGAGGAGCTGGCGGCCGAGCTCGACATGACCCCGGAGAAGGTCATCGAGGTGCAGAAGTACGGCCGAGAGCCGATCTCCCTGCACACGCCGCTCGGCGAGGATGGCGACAGCGAGTTCGGTGACCTCATCGAGGACTCCGAAGCTATCCAGCCCGGTGAGGCGGTCAGCTTCACGTTGCTGCAGGAGCAACTGCACTCGGTCCTTGACACGCTTTCTGAGCGCGAGGCTGGCGTGGTCTCGATGCGCTTCGGGCTGACCGACGGCCAGCCCAAGACGCTCGACGAGATCGGCAAGGTCTACGGCGTGACCAGGGAGCGGATCCGCCAGATCGAGTCCAAGACGATGTCCAAGCTGCGGCACCCGTCACGGTCGCAGGTGCTGAGGGACTACCTGGACTAAGCTCGGCCGGCCCGCCACCACACCGGGCCTAACACACCGGCCCCCTGTAACTAAGTCGGCCCCTGACCAGCTAGCTGGTCAGGGGCCGATCGTTAGTTGTGGAGGTCAGGAGGCCGCGTCCGATGGCTTGCTTGAGAGCCTGCCGGTCTCGTCCTGGATCTCGACTGCGATCTTGGCCAGAGCCTCGGCGTGCTTACGGTTGTGGTGCGCACAGAACAGCAGCTCACCCGAACCGGGAAGAAGGACGCGTACATACGCGGGCGCCCCGCATCGATCACACAAGTCAAGGGCGCTCAGCGGCCTCGTAGGGGCTATCGCTCCGGTCATAGTCGCCTCCTCGCCTCGAGGACGGTGCCGGGTGTACCCGGTGCCGGGATGCTCCCCGACCCTGGCGGCGACGCTGCCGACAGTCCGTCCAAACCTGTGATCTCCTATGCATCACAACACTCGGGCCGGTCGTTTGTCATCCCCCGCAGGCCCCCAGTATGCCGAGGGCGAACAATCGGCTATGCCCGGCCGCTACCGCTCGGGCCGGTATGTATTGCTATGAGATATTTCGCGTTCTACACGTGATATGTCCCTCGGCGTGGTGGCGCGGGGCTAGCCGTGGCTGCGGCTAGTCTGCCCTCAGGGCCTTCTGAGTAAGCGGGGACCGCCGCCACGTCGAAGAACAGCCGCGTGGCTGTCCTCGCTCGCCAAGCCTGGCCCGCCACGCCGTGTCGTCGCCCAGGGAGCCGTTGTGACCGCCGTAAGCACAGAACCCGCACGCGGGTCGCAGGGCACTAGCTCCGGCGGTCCTGGCGGGGGTCACGGCGCTGACGGCTATACCGCCCGGCACCTGACCGTGCTGGAGGGCCTCGATGCCGTCCGCAAACGGCCTGGCATGTACATCGGCTCGACAGACGGGCGCGGCCTGGCGCAGTGCCTCGGTGAGATCTTCGACAATTCGGTCGACGAGGCGCTCGCGGGTGCATGCAGCCACATCGAGGTGACTCTGCACGCGGATGGCTCGGCCGAGGTCACCGACAACGGCCGCGGCATCCCGGTGGACAACGAGCCGAAGACGGGGCTGTCCGGGGTCGAGCTGATCATGACCAGGCTCCACGCGGGCGGTAAGTTCGGCGGCGGCTCCTACACGGCGTCGGGCGGCCTGCACGGCGTCGGCGCCTCGGTCGTCAACGCGCTCTCGGGCCGCCTCGATGTCTGGGTGGAAAAGGCCTGCTACGAGTGGATCATGAGTTTCCGGCGCGGCGTGCCAGGGGAGTTCGCCGGCCAAGGCCCAGACGCTGCCTTCACCCCGGGCACTGGTATCCGCAAGGGACGCAAGGTCGCCAAGGCCGCGACCGGGACCAGGATCCGGTTCTGGCCGGACCGGCAGATCTTCGTGCCGGGCGCGGACTGGAAATATGGCTGGCTGGCCCAGCAGGCCAGGCAGACCGCGTACCTGGTGCCCGGCCTGAGCATCAAGGTGGCCGACGAGAGGCCACCACGCGAGCAAGCCGATGAGAGCCAGGCGGAGGACGCCAGCTCGGACGACGGGCTGACTGGCCAGGTCGCGGAGTTCAGGTTCGTCGGCGGCATCAGCGAGTTCTGCGCCCACCTGTCCGCCGGCCAGCCAGTCACTGACGTAATCCGGATCACCGGCAGCGGCATGTTCACCGAGACCGTCCCGGTGCTCGACGACGCCGGCCACCTGACCCCGACCGAGGTCGAGCGCCAGCTTGAGGTGGACGTCGCGCTGCGATGGGACAGCGGTTACGACACCACGCTGCGATCGTTTGTCAACGTGATCGCCACCGCTAAGGGCGGCACGCACGTCACGGGCTTCGAGCGGGCGATGGTCAGGACACTGAACGACCAGCTCAAGGCGGCGAGGCTGCTGAAGGTCGGGGACGACCCGGTCATCAAGGAGGACGTGCTTGAGGGACTGACGGCCGTCATCTCAGTCCGGCTGCCTGAGCCGCAGTTCGAGGGCCAGACCAAGGATGTGCTGGGTACTCCGGCGGCTGCGAAGATCGTCAGCCAGGTAGTCGCGACCGAGCTCGGCAACTTCCTCGACGGCCGGGTCCGGGGCAGCAAGCAGCAGGCCCGAGCTGTGCTCGACAAGGTCGTCTCGGCGGCCAAGACGCGCATCGCCGCCCGCGAGCACCGCGAGAACCAGCGACGCAAGTCCGCTCTTGCCACCTCCGCGCTGCCAGCCAAGCTCGTCGACTGCCGGTCCGCCGACGACCGGAGCGAGCTGTTCATTGTCGAGGGCGACTCGGCGCTGGGCACCGCGAAGAACGCCAGGGACTCCGAGTTCCAGGCACTCCTGCCGATCCGCGGCAAGATACTCAACGTCCAGAAGGCGTCGCTCGCCGACATGCTGAAGAATGCCGAGTGCGCCGCGATTATCCAGGTGCTCGGCGCGGGCTCAGGCAACGCGTTCGACCTGGACTCGGCGCGCTACCAGCGAGTGATCTTCATGGCAGACGCGGACGTGGACGGCGCTCACATTCGCACCCTGCTGCTCACGCTCTTCCACCGGTACATGCGCCCCATGGTGGAAGCCGGGCGCGTGTTCGCGGCGGTACCGCCGCTGCACCGAATCGAGCTGACCAACCCGCGCAAGGGACAGCAGAAGTACATCTACACCTACAGCGACGCCGAGCTGCACCGCACGCTCCTCGAGCTAGAGCGCAAGGGGCAGCGATTCCACGAGCCGCCGCAGCGCTACAAGGGCCTGGGCGAGATGGACGCGCACCAGCTGGCTGAGACGACCATGGACCCCCGCAGACGCGTGCTGCGCCGGATCATGATCGAGGACGCCGAGGCCGCGGAGGAGATTTTCGACCTGCTGATGGGCGGCGAGGTCGCGCCGCGCCGTGATTTCATCGTCGGCGGCGCTGATGAGCTGGACCCCTCGCGAATCGACGCCTGACGCGGGTCCCATCGATTCTGTTTGGGCAGCAGGTTGGCTTTGCTGCCCTACTTTTGGCAGCACTTCCAACCTGCCGCCCTTATCGCGGGCCAGAACGGCTCCGCACGGCTCCCTCATTGGGCCGATGGGGCACCAGTTCGCCACTGGTGCCCCTCTAGGGGCCACACTAGGTAACAGTTGCCCCTGCGCGACTGGCGGCGGCCCGACGTGCGAGCAGGATCTACGAACCTGTCAACTGCTTGAGCTGCGGCTGGCGCCGCTCGGCGCCGCTGAGTTACCGCCTGAGTGCGTACAGGGATGGGTGCCCGCAGAGCCTGGCATGGTGCCAGTAGGCGGCGCGCCGGTCGAAGCCGACGAGGACGGTGACGACGACGGCGAAGACGTCGCCGACGTGGTCGATGCGGTGGCCCCGGCCCCTGAGCCGCCGGTCGACGCCAGCGCGACACCCGTAGCACCCGCGCCGAACCCGGCAGCAACGATGCCGGTCAGAATGAGCCGCCGCGTGCGGCTGCGAGTTATGGAAGTCATCAGCGTTCCTCCCTTCGCGACGGCCACGGAGTGCGACCGTCGGTGGGGAACAGCCTGCGCGGCGGGCCTAGCCGCGAACTGGGACCGCCTTCTCAGGAGGCTCTGGATTCACGGCGCTAGGGCGGACGTCGACCCGGGTACGGCGCGTTATTCGGCATCGACCGCGACGCGGTGATGTTCACCCCCACCGGCAACACAATGACGCTCGGCGTGAGATCAGGACGGCGACGCCGTGCCCCCGATCGCGGCCAGCGGATGGCGAACTCGCTCGCCCGAGCCATCCCGGCGGCCGACCGGCGGCGGCAGCTCGACCGGGGTACCCGCCTCGGTGGCACCGCGCGCCGGGCCTGGCCCGGCCCAGGCCAGCACGAGTACGTCCTCACCCCGCAGGAAGCGATGGCACCGGACACCACCGGTGGCCCGGCCCTTCGGCGGGAATTCAGCGAACGGGGTGACCTTGACCGTCGCGGCCGTCGTGCCAGGCAGCGCGCCGGCCGCGCCGGCCACGGTGACCACCACGGGCCCGGCGGCCGGGCCGTCTGAGGCCGCGTCCTGGACTCCGGCGGCCGGGTCGACGGCGCCGAACCAGATCACGCTGGCTCCCGGCGACAGCCTGATACCCGCCATCCCGCCGGCCGCCCGGCCCTGTGGTCGCACCGCCGACGCCGGGAACCGCAGTAGCTGAGCATCGCTGGTGATGAACGTCAGGTCATGATCCTCGTCGGTCAGCTGAACCGCGCCGACGACCCGGTCGCCATCCTTCAGCGTGATCACCTCGAAATCCGCGGCGTTCTGCGGATAGTCCGGCGTCACGCGCTTGACCACGCCCTGGGCGGTGCCAAGCGCCAGGCCCTCGCCTTCGGCGTCGGCCGCGACGATCGCCACGACTGTCTCGCCCGGCCCGGTGGTCACGAACTCGCTGACCGGCGCACCGCCCGACAGCGCCGGAGAATTCGCGCTCGGCGGCAGCGCGGGCAGCTCGAGCACGCCGAGCCGGATGAGCCGCCCGGCCGAGGTGACCACGCCGATGGTGCCGCGCGCCGTCGAGCGGACCGAGGACACGATGACGTCGTGCGCCGCGCGCTGGCCGCCCGAGCTGGCGCGCGACCGGGAGGGCGGGCCACCCCGTTCCCTGTCCTGATCGTCAGTTGGCAACGTGTCTTGCCCGCCGGGGGCCGGCCGCGCCGCGGCTGCCGTGCGCGCCAGCAGGCCCGCCGACGACAGCAGGACGACGCAGGGCTCGTCGGCGACCTCCAGTGGCACCGCGGCCGTCCGGGCCGCGCCCGTGCCCTCCAGCAGCACTGTGCGGCGCGGCGTGGCGAACTTCTCGGCAACGGCGGCGAGTTCGGACGACACAAGCTCGCGGAGCCGCTGCTCGGATTCCAGGATGGCGGTCAGCTCGGCGATCTCGGCCTGCAGAGTCTCGCGCTCCCGCTCGAGCTCGAGCCGGTCGTAGCGCGTCAGCCGGCGCAGCGGTGTGTCCAGGATGTACTGCGCCTGGATCTCGCTGAGGTCGAAGATCTGCATCAGCCGTTCCCTGGCGGCGGCGGCGTCGTCGCTAGCGCGGATGACCTGAATGACCTCGTCGATGTTCAGCAGCGCGATGACCAGCCCGTCGACCAGGTGCAGGCGGGCCTCGCGCTTCGCGCGGCGGAACTCGCACCGGCGGCGGACAACATCGATACGGAAGTCGACGTAGATCTGCAGCAGCTCGCGCAGCCCGAGGGTCTTGGGCCGCTCGTTGACGAGCGCGACGTTGTTGATGCCGAACGTCTCCTCCATCGGGGTCAGCCGGTACAGCTCGTCCAGCACCGCCTCAGGCACGAAACCAGACCGCACCTCGATGACCAGGCGCAGGCCGTGCTTCATATCGGTGAGGTCCTTGAGGTCGGACACCCCGTTCAGCTTTTTGGCTTGGACCAGGTCCTTGATCCGCGCGATGACCTTCTCCGGCCCGACGCCGTAAGGCAACTCGGTGACGACGATGCCGGAGCGCCGCGGGGTAAGTTTCTCGATCCTGGCCGCCGCCCTGGTACGGAAGAGGCCGCGACCGGTCTCATAGGCGTCCCTGATCCCGTCCAGGCCGACGATCTTGCCGCCGGTCGGCAGGTCCGGACCCGGCACGAACCGCATCAGCGTCTCGAGGTCGGCGTCCGGATTGGCGATCAGGTGCCTGGCGGCCGCGACGACCTCGCCGAGGTTATGCGGGGCCATGTTGGTCGCCATCCCGACGGCGATGCCCGCTGCACCGTTGACTAGAAGGTTCGGGAACGCGGCCGGGAGCACCTCGGGCTGGGTCTCGGTGCCGTCGTAGTTCGGGATGTAGTCGACGGTGTCCTCGTCGAGCGAGTTCGTCATCTCCATCGCGGCCGGTGCCAGCCGCGCCTCGGTGTACCGCATCGCGGCCGGGGGGTCCTCGCCGCCGAGTGAGCCGAAGTTGCCGTGCCCGTCGATCAGCGGCAACCGCATCGCCCACGGCTGGGCCATCCGGGCCAGCGCGTCGTAGATCGCGCTGTCGCCGTGCGGGTGCAGGCGGCCCATGACGTCGCCGACCACGCGCGCGCACTTGACGTGCGACCGGTCGGGCCGCAGTCCCATCTGGCTCATCTGGTACAGGATGCGCCGCTGGACCGGCTTGAGCCCGTCCCGCGCGTCCGGCAGGGCGCGCTGGTAGATCACCGAATAGGCGTACTCGAGATAGCTGGCGCGCATCTCGTCAGTGACGTCGATGTCGACGATGTTTTCCTCGAACTCCGCGTCGTCGACGTCGGTGCTGTCACCGCCGCGGCCGCGGCCGCCGCCAGCGGGAGATGTCGTGGTGCGTCTGGCCATGACCGCCATTGTGCCGTCCCGGCCAGCCAGATGCGCAGGCCGACGCGCCGCTCAGGTCGCGGAGAAGCCGCCGTCGACCCGGATGATCTGCCCGGTCACGTAGTCGCTGGCCGCGCTGGCAAGGAACACCGCGGTGCCCGCGAAGTCGCCCGGCAGCCCGTTGCGGCCTACCATCGTCCGGCCGGCCAGCGCTGCCAGCCGGACCGGGTCCGCCGATACCTCCGCCGTCAGCGGCGTCACCACGAAGCCCGGACAGATCCCGTTGCAGCACACGCCACGGGCCGCCCACGCCTCCGACTGCGACCTGGTCAGTGAGGCGACGCCGCCCTTGGCCGCGCCGTACCCGCCGCTATTGCCGAAAGCGCGGTCGGCCTGCTGTGACGTGACGTTGATGATGCGACCCCAGCCGCGCTCGGCCATCTTCGGGCCGAACTGCTGGCCCAGCAGGAACGGCGCCGTCAGGTTCACCGCCATCAGCTGGTCCCACTGCTCGATCGTCAGGTCAGCCATTGGCGGGCGGAGATTCAGCCCGGCGCAGTTCACCAGGATGTCCGGCGGCCCGAACGCGTCTCGCGCTTCGCCAGCGGCGCGGTCCACAGCCCGCCGGTCGCCGAGGTCGGCGGGCACACTCGCGGCCTCGCAGCCGGCTGCCGCCAGTTCGGCGACCGCATCATCGAGGTTGCCCTGGTCGCGGGCGACGATCACCACGGCCGCACCCGCCTGGCCAAGACCCAGCGCGATCGCGCGGCCGATGCCCGAGCTGCCGCCGGTGACGACTGCCACGCGATGGTGCAGCGAGAAGAGCTGGTCGAGGTAGGCGGTCATGTCCCTACATTCATTCAGGCTGGGAACGGGCTCGTTAGCGTCGGCGTCGGCCGTGACAGCCGGTCTCGATCGGGCCACCAGGCTAGCCGCCGACGATCGCGGCGGTTAACCATCAGATCGTGGCCTGGATCACCAGCTAGTCGGGCTTACCTCGGGCAGCTACCATTCTTGGGCATACGTCAATGGCAACGCGGGGGAAGCGGATACGTGGATCGCTGGAAGCGAGCGTCGTCAGTGCTCTGGCGGACGGAACCCGCCCCGGCTCTCGTCCTGTACTTCCTGCTCGCAGCCGCGACCGGCCGCTACCTGCACGTCGTCGGCCCTCACTTCAACAGCGGTCTCGGGTCGCTGCACACGCTTGCCCGCCGGGACGCTTCGAGCGCCGGCCTTGTCGTGTACGCGTTCTTCACCTGGCGTATCTGGCTCGGGAGCGCCGTCGCCTGGAGCCTGTCGCTGATGTGGCAGCTGCTCTTGCTGGTGGTGACGGTGAACGCCTGCTGGCGGACGCCAGATCCGGCCCTGTTTGGCCTTGTGGCTCTGACTCTCGCGAGCCTTGTCCCGCTGTTCGCCTGGGCTGTACTTGACCGGGTCAGTCGTCGCGTCGAGCACAAGACGCTCCGCGCGATGCGCCGAGCTTTCCGCGAGGGTTACGCACAGCCTCGCCGACGGCCGAAACGATTGGGCGCTTGAGTTAGCGTCGTGCAGTGAGCCGGTGCCAGGAATGCAGCTACGCGTTCGACTCGCTCGGTCGTGCCGAGATCATCCAGGAGGTGCTGGCCCTGGCTGACGAGCACCGGCTGATGCTCAGCTTCGTGCCGCCCCGGCGGTTGCGTGACCATCCCAGGCCCGCGGCCTGGTCGGTGCTCGAGTACTCCTGCCACGTCCGGGATGTGCTGCGATTCCAGCGTGAGCGAGTGGCGCTTGCCCTCGTGCAGGACACGCCGCGGTTTGCTTCCATGCGCCGGGACGAACGGGCTGTCGAGGAGCGATACAACGAGCAGGACCCGGCTCTCGTGGCCGGGCAGATCATGTGCGCGGCGCGGCGTTTTGCTGCTGCGCTTTTGGCGCTCGACGACGACGGCTGGCTACGAACGGGCTGCTACCCCTGGCCGGCGCCCGAAATCCGGACCCTCGAGTGGGTGGGCCGCCGGACGGCACACGAACTCGCGCATCACCTGTTCGACGATCGCCGCCTGCTGAACTCGTCCTGACCGGCGGGTACGCGCGCCGGTTACGCGTGAACTCATGGGCTGGCATCGGACATGGACAAGCTGGAGGATGTCGCGTGCCATCAGGAGGTGCCTTGAGTTCAGGCCAGCCCGACGCCGAGCTGATTACGCGCTCGGGATCTGATCCATCGGCGTTCGCCGGGGTCTTCGACCGGCACCACGCCGAGCTTTATCGCTATCTCCGTCGCCGGGTCGACAGGGGACTGGCCGCGGACCTGGCGGCAGAGACATTTGTGATCGCCTTTGCCCGGCGCGGTGCCTATAGCGCAGACACGCAAGACGCGCGTCCGTGGCTTTATGGCATCGCACACAACCTGCTCCGCAATCACTGGCGAGCCGAGCGCAGGCAGCTCGCCGCCTACGCGCGGCACGGCGCTGATCCGCTTGCCGATGCTGACGCCGCCGTCGCATTCTCGCTGGCCGACAGCCGCGCGGACGCGGCGGCCGTAAGCGCGAAGCTCGCGCAGATCCTCGCCGCGATGGCGGACCGGGACCGGGACGTGCTGCTGCTCTTCGCCTGGGCCGACATGTCGTACGCCGAGATCAGCCAGGCCCTGGCGATCCCGGTCGGCACCGTCCGATCCCGGCTGCACCGAGCGCGGCGCCAGCTGCGGGCCCTGGTAAGCGCCGATTCACTGACCGCTGAAGCACTGACCGCTGAAGCACTGAAACACACGGAGACCCGAGCATGGACGAACTGACTTTGCTTAGCGAGTTCCGATCCGAGATGTCAGGGCCTACGGCCGCTGAGACGGACGCGGCCAGGGCTGCGCTGATTGCCGCGATGGCGCAAGTCCGACCAGGTCAACCGCGGACGAAGCCCTCGGGTCGCCGATTCTGGCTCCCGCTCGCCGCGGGGACGTGCGCAGCCGCAGTCGGGATCGCCGCTGCCGCCGTCGTGGCGTCAGGCCCGCGACCGATCCGGCCGGCGGCCAAGCCCGCTGTTCTTACCGCCGCCATCGTGTTGCGCAAGGCCGCGTCTGCCGCCGCAAGCCAGGCTGCAGGGCACGGACGGTTCTTTGTCTCCGAGTCGGAGTACATAGACCCGAGCAACGGACGCGACGTACCGGCGCAGCGCACCATCTGGATTGGCAATGGCGTCACGGGCCGGCTCCTCGATCGCGGCTGGGGCGCCACGGGCAGCCCCATACCGCCGGGCCTCTCGTTCGGCCGGGGCGTGATCACGTGGTCGCAGCTCCTGAGCCTGCCGACAGCGCCCGGCCCGCTGCTGGCCAAAATCGCCGGGGCATCCAGGGACAACGGGCAGCCGCTGGTGCAAGCCGAGTTTGCCACCATCGTCGGGTTGCTGTTCGAGTCGCCGACGACGCCCGCGCTGCGCGCCGCGCTGTATCTCGCTGCGTCCCGGCTGCCCGGCGTGACGCTCGTGCCTGCTGCCCATGATCTGATCGGGCGTGCGGCTGCCGAGGTGTACGTGCCGCCTGGGTTCGCTGGCAACGGCGGCGATGCCCTGTTTTTCGACCCGTCGACCAGTGCCGTCCTCGGAGTCGCTACTCTCGTCGGCTCGAACCTTCAGTGCCCGCCCGCCTGGGAGGCCGCCGTCCTGGCTGCGGGCTACGTCAACTCGACTTTTCAGCTGCCAGCGGGCGCGCCGGCCAGCCTCAGGCCGGTCACTTGGCGCCGCGCCGTCCCAGGTTGCCCTGCGTCCGCGAGCGGGCAGCCCAGCGCCAGCCCGTCACCGAGCTGATCAAACGGGGGCAGCATGACGGCCGGCGCTCTGGCCGGCCGTCATGCTTGCTGGGAATGCCACGTCCAGTTGGAGCAGTGTTCAGTTGGAGCAGTGTTCAGTTAGAGCAGTGGGCGAGCGCCGACGAGGTTCAGCGCCTTGGCGGCGAGGCGGCAGCCCCCGGCCAGTGCCTCGCCCGGCGGCTTCTTGTCCAGCCAGGCGGGCAGGAACCCGGCGATGAAGGCATCGCCAGCGCCCGTGCTGTCCACGATGCGCTCCAGCGGCGGGGCGCTGACGCGGACCGGATCAGGGCGACCGCCCGCGTACATCATCGCTCCGTCAGCGCCGAGCTTCATGACCACGTGCGGGTACCAGGCGTTCAGCACCCGTGCGGCCTGCCCTGGGTCGTCCCGGCCGGTCAGCACCTTGCCCTGCTCAGGATTAACGAAGATCAGCGTCGCACCATTGGTGAGCTGAAGAAAGGGCTCAGCCCCTACCCGGCCGAGCGGTGCGGACGAAGCGCCGTCCACCGAGATCGTCATGCCGGTCCGGTGCGCGTGCCCGAGCGCTGTGAGCACTGCCTGCCGCGACCCGGTGTTGAGCAGCGTGTATCCGGACACGTGCAGGTGGCTGCCTGGGGTGAACAGGTCCTGCGGAAGATCATCAGGCGACAGGGCGGCGTTGGCGCCAGGGTCGGACAGCATCGTGTGATCGCCCTTGTGAGTGATCATGACGACGCAGGTCCCGGTAGGGCGCTCGGGGTCCATGACCAGGCGCGCATCAACCCCGTAGCCCATCAGCTCCATGTCCCGGTTGCGCCCGGCGATATCGGCTCCGCGCCGGCCAACAAAGGCGACCTCGGCTCCGTCCACGGCCAGCCAGGCGGCGATGTTGGCGCCAGAGCCACCGCCGTGCATCGTCACCGTGGCGGGCGTGTCGCTGCCCCGGGCCAGAGGTGCGGTCGCGTGCGCGACCGTGTCTGTCATGAGATCACCAACGACGACAACGCGCGTCAATGTCGTCACCACCTTGATCAAACAGGCTGGTCAGGACGGGGCGGGGAGTGTAGTCCTGATCAGAGCTAGCGCATAGAACTTAACAGCTTCCCAGACCCATCTCGTGCCGTTCGGGGTCGCAAGCTCTGGTTCGTGGTATTTGCGCTCAGCCTGAGAGCGTTGTCAGCCGACCGGCTACGACGTGCAGATTTAGCTCAGATTCGGTGGCGAGCCGCTGGTTCAGCCAGCCCAGCTGATCCCGGAAAACTCGGCCGGCCGGATAGGCGGGCACGAGCCCGGAGCCCACCTGATCGGTCACGGCCACCACCTGTGCACTGGTCTGGCGCCACGCACCCACCAGCTCTTCGATCTTAGCCCGCATGACCTCGGCCGGCTCTGGGCGGACCAGGTCCGCCTGGTCGTCGCTCCGGCCAGCCCTGGCGACGCCATCCTCGTCGTCCCACATGCCGGCCTCGGCCAGGACAGCGGCCAGCCAGGTGCCGATGCCGTCGATGAGCAGGGCACCGTCCTCCGCGCGCAGGATGTCCGCGAGATCCAGGGTCTCGACAGTCCGCCACCAGCTCGGCCGGCGCGCCCGGTGGATGGCGACGCGCTCCGCCCACTCGGCGTCCGGCTGGCCATCAGGACCGGTCCAGGTATCGCGGTCAGCCGGTCCGAACGGCCCCGCGGCCACGTACGTCACCCGGGGCTCCGCAGCCAGCCGGAGCTCGGCCTCGGTCGATTTGCCGGACCGGGCACCGCCGATGATCAGCGTCCGGTGCGGGCGGCTGGCGCCGGCTGGCCGGCCCGCGGCGGCCGAGCCCGTGATGAGCTGGCCATCGTGGGCCTGGTCAGCACCCCACAGCTCGCAGCGGCGGGCCAGTTCTGGCGCCGAGCTGATCCGGTGGTCGGTGTAGAGGGCGGCGACGGCGGTGCGTGAGTGCACGAGCCCGCTGGCGCGCAGCCCGCCGAGCTGGGCAGGGCTGGCCAGCAGGTCGAGCAGCGCGACGTCGTACGCGGCGGCGCCGGGCTGCGGCTCCGGCACCTCGCCAGGGCCGCCCGCGAGCAGCAGGCGGCTGCCATCCGGGCTGGTGATGTCGAGTCCGCCAGTCAGCCGCTCGATGTGGAGGGCGGCGGTGGGGGACGGCCCCGTTCCTGGCAAGAGAGGGCTGCCAGGAACGACCTCGAGCCAGCCATCGACGAGCACGCGGCCAGGTGCCCGGCGGAGCCCGGCAGCGCGAGCACGCATGCAGGACGCGCAGCGGCAGCCATCTTCTGGCCAGCCGCGGGCACCGCCGGTGCCGATCACGAGCGTGTCCACTGGCCTGCCTGAGGTTCGCGGTTGGTTACGATGGCGGCCTTGATCCTAGCTATCGAGGCGAGAGATGACCTGGACCTGGCAGTTGGAGAAGGAAGACGGCTCGGTGATCGCTGCCCGTGAGCTGTCCAAGGAGACGTGGACCAGCCAGGGCGACGCGGAGAGCTGGCTCGGCGAGAACTGGCCCAGCCTGCTCAAGGCAGGCGTGGACCAGGTCACGCTGACCGAGGACGGCCGGGTCGAGTACGGCCCGATGAGCCTGCACCCGGCGCAGGAGTAGCGGCTACGGGCGCTTTGGCGGACTGGCGGTCAGGGCCGGGTCGGTGACGATCTGGTCGCCGAGGATGTCGTCGATCTGCGTGAGCACTGCCGCATCGAGCCGGACGCCGGAAGCCTTGACGTTCTCCCGCACCTGCTCAGGCCTGGTCGCGCCGACGATCGCCGCCGAAACGTTCGGGTTCTGCAGTGTCCACGCCACCGCCAGCTGGGCCAGCGTCAGGTCGACCTGGTCGGCGACGGGCTTGAGCAGCTGCACGCGGGTGAGGATCTCGTCGGTCAGGAGGCGCGAGATGAAGCCGGAGCCCTGCTGATCGGTGGCGCGTGACCCGGCCGGGGCGGCGGCACCGGGCAGGTACTTGCCGGTCAGCACGCCCTGGGCAATCGGCGACCAGACAATCTGGCCGATGCCCTCCTTCTGGCTGAGCTCCACGACCTCGGACTCGATGACCCGCCAGAGCATGTTGTACTGCGGCTGGTTGGAGATGATCCGGTCCAGGCCCAGCTGATCGGCGATCCTCAGCGCCGCCGCGATCTCCTCGGCCCGCCATTCCGACACGCCGATGTAGAGCACCTTGCCCTGGCGGACGAGGTCGTCGAAGGCGCGGAGGGTCTCTTCGAGTGGCGTCGCGTGGTCGTAGCGGTGTGCCTGGTACAGGTCGATGTAGTCGGTCTGCAAGCGGCGCAGCGAGTTGTGAGCGGACTCGATGATGTGCTTGCGGGACAGGCCGCGGTCGTTTGCGCCGGAGCCGGTCGGCCAGAAGACCTTCGTGCAGATCTCCAGCTTCTCGCGCCGAACGCCGTGCAGCGCCTTGCCGAGTACTTCTTCGGCCCTGGTGCGGGCGTAGGCGTCGGCCGTGTCGAAGGTCGTGATGCCCTCGTCGAGCGCTGCGGCGACGCAGGCAAGTGCCGCGTCTTCCTCTACCTGGGAACCGTGCGTAATCCAGTTCCCGTAGGCGATCTCACTGACTTTCAGGCCGCTGCGGCCTAGGTGGCGATGTTCCATATCGGGTCAACCTAGCGAAGGCCGGACTGCGGCACCGCCGCGGGTCAGATCTGGTCGCCGCGGTTGACCCTCGGCTTGGGGACCCGCATCCGGCGCATGCTGATACCGCGCATGGTCGTGTACATCGCGACGCCCTGGGTGCTCTCGCCCGGGAAGCGCTCGGCGGCCAGCCGCTTGACCTTCTTGCTGACGAACCAGCCCTCGACGATGATCAGGGCCAGCAGCGCGAGCACGACGACGTCAGCGATGACCTTGGTCGAGCTGCCGGGCACGACGAGCAGCACGATGAGTACGACCACCATGATCATGTAGTACTCGCCGACGCCGCGCCGGGCATCAACGACGTCGCGGGCCAGCGCACGCACTGGGCCCTGATCCTTGCGCGGCAGCGCCCACGACTCGCCGCGCTGGAGCGCCTGGGTGCGGCGAGCCCGGTCGTCGCGGCCGCGCGCCCTGGACTGCTTGGAGGCAGACTTCCGGTCGGTAGGCGCCTGGTAGGGCTGGCGGCGGTTGCCCTGCGCCTCGCTGCGCTTGGGCGTGGGCGTGCCTTTGGGCGCGGTCACGTTGGACCGAGCCGGGCGGGCCTGCTGGTCGTCGCTGAGATCGGCCGCTGACTGATCGTGATCGAGCAGCCCGGATGCGTCGCTTGAACGTCGTCGGAACACGTGTACAGCTTACTGGGACGAACGGCGCAGACATGTCCGCCGCGCAGCGTCTCGTTCCTGGTCTGCCTGAGCGGCGCGAAGATCACCTAGCCGATCTTGGTCCGTGGTGACGGTTCCGGCAGCTACGTCGTAGGCTTGACACGAGATCCGCCAGCAATATGTCCGTTGCTTTCAACGGCGGCAGTCCGTGACCCCGGACGCGCTGCGGCAGCAGGACTTCCGATCGAGGGGATGGTCGCGCCCATGGGCGTCATGAAGCGGGTCACGATGGTCTTCCGAGCCAAGGCCAACAAGGCGCTCGACCGGATGGAAGATCCTCGCGAGACCCTGGATTACTCCTATCAGACCCAGCTGGAGTTGCTCCAGAAGGTTCGCCGCGGGGTGGCCGACGTGGCGACCTCGCGCAAGCGCGTCGAACTCCAGGTCAACACGCTGAACCAGAACGCGGCCAAGCTGGATAGGCAGGCCAGGGACTCACTCGCCGCCGGGCGCGAGGACCTCGCGCGCGAGGCGCTGACCCGTAAGGCCGGGCTCCAGACCCAGCTCGAGGATCTGCAGACGCAGTACGCCTCGCTCCAGAGCGAGGAGGAGAAGCTCACCGTGGCGTCGCAGCGGCTGCAGGCCAAGGTCGACGCCTTCCGCACCCGCAAGGAAACCATCAAGGCCACCTACACCGCGGCCGAGGCTCAGACGCGGATCAACGAGGCCTTCACCGGGATCTCCGAGGAGATGGGTGATGTTGGCCTGGCCATCCAGCGCGCCGAGGACAAGACGGCCCAGATGCAGGCTCGCGCTGGTGCCATCGATGAGCTGATGGCGTCGGGTGCGCTAGATGACATTGTGAGCGGTCCGCACGACGACATCCAGGCCGAGCTCGACCGGATGGGCGCGGGCCACGGTGTCGATCATGAGCTGGAGCGGATGAAGGCCGAGCTTGCGCAGGGCAGCGCGCCGCGGCAGATCGAGGGCGGGCTGGCCGGCTCGGGTGACGGCGCCTCGGCGGAGCCCGCGAGGGCCGCCGATCCGGCCCAGGCAGGTGAACCAGAATGATCGTCCGCATCCTCGGCGAGGGTCAGTTCGAAGTGCCCGAGGCTGCGGCCGCCGAGTTGAACGAGCTCGACGGGACGCTCGAGGCTGCGGTGGAGCGCAACGATGACGCGGCCTTCCGGCCAGCGCTGGCTGCGTTGCTGGCTAGGGTCCGGGCGGTCGGCTCACCGACCGAGGCCGACGACCTGCGGCCGTCTGAGCTGATCATCCCCCAGCCAGACGCGACCATGGACGAGGTGCACAAGCTGCTGACCGACGAGGGCCTAATCCCTGGCTAGCGTCGCCGTCCGCGCCCGGAATGCGGCGCAGTGCCGGGCCGCGCATTGCGCGTGGCCTGGCATTGCAGATTAAATGCCATTTGTCGGGCGGGAACGCGCGAGCTCACTTTGCCGTTATCTCAGCAGATGCTCAGGCTCTTTGGAGCCAGCAGCACGGCAGTGTCGGGCAGGGTAGAGACCCTGCCCTCAGCACTGTCTGGCATCAGGTGTAATGAAGTAACAGGGCGGCACTGCAGCCGCTCAGATAAGGGAGGCGGCGCCGATGGCGCGCACTCGCTACGCGTCCGACCCGGGACTGATCGCCCGTATGGGCGCAACGATGTTCCTACTCGGGCTGGTTTTCGTCGGTTTTGCCACCGGCTTGGTGTATCTCATCGCGTATTACAGCGCGCATCGTCACGGCGGCAGCGGCAACATAGGTAATGCCGACGTGCTGATCTTCTTCGCCGCAGTGATCGGCATCGGTAGCGCGCTGGGTTCCTATTACTGGTCCGACAAGATCGCGCTGCGGACTTCAGGTGCGCAGCTGGTGACGCGCGATGACGGGCCGCAAGCCCGGCGGCTGCACGAGATCGTGGACCGGCTGTGCGCGCTGGCGGACATGCCCAAGCCGAGGGTGGCGATCGCGCCGACCAATATGCCGAACGCGTTCGCGACCGGCCGTAACAGCAAGGTCGCCGTCGTCTGTGCGACCAGGGGCATTCTCGACAAGCTGGACGACGCCGAGCTTGAGGGCGTCCTGGCGCACGAGATGTCGCACGTCGCGCACAAGGACGTTGCGGTGATGACCATCGCCTCGTTCCTCGGCATCATCGCCGCGCTGATGGTGCGGTTCGCGTTCTACTCCGAGCTGTTCGGCGGCCGCGGCCGCAACAACAGCCAGAGCCAGCTGCTGGTCATCCCGATCATGCTGCTCAGCGTCGTCGTGTACGCGGTCAGCTTCCTGCTGATCAGGCTGCTGTCGCGATACCGCGAGCTGTCCGCAGACCGGTCCGGCGCGCTGCTGACCGGCCAGCCGCACGCGCTGGCGAGCGCCTTGATGAAGGTGACCGGCGACATGGGGCGCATCCCTATGAAGGACCTGCGCGAGGCCGAGCCGCTGAACGCCTTCTACTTTGCGCCTGCCATCCGGCCTGGTCAGAGCCTGGCCACGATCTTCTCCACGCACCCGTCGCTGGAGCGACGGCTGAAGGAGCTGGACAAGATCTCCAAGCAGCTGGGCCAGTAACCGGGGCCGTGCAGGCAAGACGGGGGAGGTAACAGGTGGGGTTCCTGGACGCGCTGCTCGGCCGGACCAAGCCGGTGCCGCCAAACCTCGATGAGCTGTTCGCCCTGCCCGGTGCGGCGCTGACGCTCGAGGCCGGTACGGACTTCAAGCCGACCGGCTCGGGCTCGGTGTGCTTCCGCGCGGCCGAGGGCAAGGCCTTCAGCGACATCGAGAAGGATGTCCGCGACCTGCTCAACATGGACAAGGGCAGCAAGCCCGTCGAGGTGACCACCGACAAGTACCGCTTCACCTGGCTTGTCTGCCAGCACTCGCCGGACGATCCCGAGGGCCTGGTCACAGACCTGCATGCGGTGAATTCGTCCCTCGAGCTCGGCGGCTTCGGCCCGCAGTTGCTGTGCACGATCATGGCGTTCCGCGACTCCGGCGGCCGGTCGCTTGGCCTGGTGTATCTGTACAAGCGCGGCACCTTTTACCCGTTTGCCCCACTGTCGGGCCAGCAGCGTGACAACGCGCTGGAACTCCAGATCCGGGGTGAGCTGGGTGCTGACCTCAAGATCGAGTCGGACCTTGGGCGATGGATGCCGATCTGGGGCGCGCCGGGCCTGTAGCCGCTGCCTGTAGCCGCCCTAAGCGGCCGCATCCGCGCTTAACGGCAGCGCGAGCATCTGCTCCAGGGCCGTCCTCGCCTGGCTCGCGGTGAGGTCGTCGACCGTGATCTGGTTGACGAGCTGGCCGCCTGCCAGCGACTCCAGGGCCCAGACCAGGTGCGGGAGATCGATCCGGTTCATCGTGGAGCAGTAGCAGACGGTCTTGTCGAGGAACACCACAGACTTGTCCGGATTGGCGTTTGCCAGGCGCTGCACCAGGTTGAGCTCGGTGCCGACGGCCCACGCCGAGCCGGATGGTGCCCGCTCGATCGTAGAGATGATCTTTTCGGTGGAGCCGACGTAGTCGGCCGCGAGCACGACCTCGTGCTGGCACTCCGGATGGACTATGACGTTCACGCCGGGGATCCGCTCGCGGACATCGTTGACGCAGTCGGCGGAGAACCGGCCGTGCACCGAGCAGTGCCCGCGCCAGAGGATCATCGTGGCGTCCCGAAGCTGCTCAGGGGTTTGCCCGCCAGTCTCGCCTGCCGCGTGCGGATCCCAGACGACACAGTCGGCCAGGCTCATGCCCAGCTCCAGGACCGCCGTGTTGCGGCCCAGGTGCTGGTCGGGCAGGAACAAGACCTTGCTGCCCTTGCTCAGCGCCCACTTCAGGGCACGGTTGGCATTGGACGATGTGCACACGGTGCCGCCGTGCCGGCCGGTGAATGCCTTGATGTCGGCGGAGGAGTTCATGTAGGTGACGGGAATGACCTCGTCAGCGATACCGAGATCCTCCAGCGCATCCCAGCACTGCTCGACCTGGTTGTAGGTCGCCATGTCCGCCATCGAGCAGCCGGCCGCGAGGTCCGGCAGCACGACCTTCTGCTGGGGCGAGGTGAGGATGTCGGCAGATTCAGCCATGAAGTGGACGCCGCAGAACACGATGAACTCGGCATCCGGCCGCGCGGCTGCCTCGCGCGCCAGCTTGAAGGAATCTCCGGTGACGTCGGCGAACTGAATGACCTCGTCGCGCTGGTAATGATGACCAAGGATGAAAGCCCGGTCGCCCAGTGCCCGTCGGGCTGCGCGTGCCCGTGCCACCAGCGAGGGGTCACTGGCGGGCGGCAGCTCGCCGGGGCAGCTCACGCCCCGCTCGGCCGCCGGGTCAGCGCCGGCGCCGAGCACCAGCAGTGGCAGCGAGCGGCCAGGCCTGGTTGCTTCAGTGCGGTCTGTCTGGCTGGGCGACGTGGTCATGGCAGCCCCGATCCCTAGAACTTATCGTCTGAGTGACGATACTCATTTCATCCTAGCCGAGGCAGGCAAGCTCGCGCCCGGCCGGGGCGGGCAATCCCGCGCTGACCTGCCGAGCGGGCGCGGCGACTCGCGCAGGCTGACGATCGGCTCCGCCGGGCAGACGATCGGCTCCGTCGGGCAGACGATCCAGGCCCGGCGCGGCACGGTCCACGGCCTGCGGCGCACACCCGGTGGGGTGGTTCGGAATCAGCAGGCGGGGACTATCGTTGTGGATGCAGGAGGGCCGCGCGGGAAGGGCAGCGGCCACCCCCGGTTATATCCAGGGCCTACCCGACGCAGGAGCTAATGCAGATGACAGTTCAGGACGAAGCGACTATCAATGGCATCGCCCTCACCGATGCGGCTGCAGTCAAGGTGGGCGGCCTGCTCCAGCAGGAGGGCCGCGATGACCTGCGGCTGCGCATCGCCGTGCAGCCTGGAGGCTGTTCTGGCCTGCGTTACCAGCTGTACTTCGACGAGCGTGAGATGGACGGCGACGTCGTCACCGAGTTCGGCGCCGTACAGGTCGTGACCGACAAGATGAGCGTCCCGTACCTGAGTGGCGCAACCATCGACTTCGTGGACACGATCGAGAAGCAGGGCTTCACGATCGACAACCCGAACGCCTCCGGCTCGTGCGCCTGCGGCGACTCGTTCCACTAAGCAGTCGGTCCGCTCAGCACTCGGTCCGCACTCGTTTCGTTAAGCGCGGGCGCCGCCGCTGCCGCCTGGGCCCGCGTTAGGCACGCGGCCTCGGCGGCAGTGGCATGTCCGTGTCCACGCCCTCCGGCTGGGCACCTGTGCCGCGACATGGGCGCCGCGGGCGCGGCTGGCCGGTTCAGCCTGCGAACCACGCCACGGCGCTGAGCGTCCGCGCGAGCCGCTCCTTCACCTCGTCGCGGTGCGGCAGCGGCTCGGCAGCGCCGCCTGGCGTCGCGCGAACGCCGCGATCGGCCAGCAAGTAGAGCATTCGCAGCGTCCGCATGCTGTTGCTGGCGTAGGCGGGGACCGGGCCGGGCTCGCTTGTGGCGAATCTCTCATCGATGAGGTCCAGCCAGGTGGTCGACTGCGCCACCGTCAGCGCTGGCCGCCCGAGCGTCAGGGCAATCGCGTAGCTAAGCCGGTCGTCTTCCTGATCACGCCAGACGTACTGGGTGTCGGCGAGCATCCGCCGCGCGGCAAGGACGAGCATCTGCTCCGGTGCGACCTGCGGGTGCCGGCCTAGGACGCCAAGCAAGTCCGCCCCATGTGCGACCGCGTGCAGCCAGCCGAGCGCATCGTCGTATCCGCGCACGTCCGTCTCGGCCGGATACCAGTGCTCGAACGCCTCTACCCACCGACTATCAAAGCCGCCTCGCTCCACTACCCAGGCAAGGACGAGCGGCGCGAATGTCCGCGCCTGGATGCGAGGATCGCGGAACCGAGCCATCATCGTGTCGCCCAGTGACGCCAGCTGCGCATCAAGGACCCCGCGTTCCAGCCACGTCGCAAGCACGGCGTAGGCCGGCCCGTCCCGGACCGCGGGATCAGGGTCGGCTAGTGCCTCGGCCAGCTCGGCGGCGAGGCCGTCAAGGTCAGCGCCACCGAGGTCGGGGCCGCCCGGAACGGCGAAGTCAGCGTCAGCTATTTCCCGCCAGCTACTCACGCGCCGCACATTACCTGGCCCGCGGCCAGGTCATTACCTGGCCCGCGGCGACGGATCCGTACGGTGCAGCCCACCGGGTCGCCCATTGGGCCCTCGCACCGAGGGCCGCGCACGTCCGGCTGGCCTGGCGGTTTGCGTGTAGCCTGTGGCCCGCCAGCGCGGACCAACTCAGCGCGGATTAACGGAGCCCTCAATGCGCATTGCTGTCACCGGATCGATCGCCACCGATCACCTGATGACCTTCCCCGGCCGGTTCACTGACCAGCTGATCGCCGACAAGCTGGACAAGGTTTCGCTGTCGTTCCTGGTCACCGGGCTCGAGATCCGCCGCGGGGGAGTGGCGGCCAATATCGCGTTTGGGCTCGGTTGCCTCGGCCTGCGGCCGCTGCTGGTAGGCAGCGTGGGCAGCGACTTCGCCGACTACCAGCGCTGGCTGGAGGAGCATGGCGTCGACACCAGCATGGTGCGTGAGTCGACCAAGTTCCACACCGCGCGGTTCGTCGGCACGACCGACGCCGACCTGAACCAGATCGCATCCTTCTATCCCGGCGCCATGAGCGAGGACGCAAGCCTCGACCTCAGCGGCCTGGCCGGCGTAGCCGACCTGGTGCTGATCGGCGCCGGCGACCCGGCCGCCATGCTCAGCCTGACGAAGCAGTGCCGGGACAACAGCATTCCGTTCGCCGCAGACACCTCGCAGCAGCTCGCCGTCCTGGCCGGTGACCAGATCCGCGAGCTTGTCGCGGGCGCTGCGTACCTGTTCAGCAACGAGTACGAGGCGTCGCTCACCGAGCACAAGACGGGCTGGACAGCTGCCCAAGTGGTCGGCCGAGTCGGCGTCCGGGTCACCACGCTCGGCGCCGACGGCACCCGTGTTGACCAGGACGGCGCAGCGCCCGTACTGGTCGGCCCGGTCAAGGACGTTCACCCGGCGGACCCGACGGGCACTGGCGACGCCTTCCGGGCCGGCTTCCTGGCCGGCGTTGCCTGGGGCCTCAGTCTCGAGCGCTCCGCCCAGCTCGGCAACCTGGTCGCCGTGCACGCGCTCGAAACCACCGGCACCCAGGAGTACGTGCTAGCGGCCGGGGAACTGCTCGAGCGCTGCGCGGTTTCCTACGGCCAGGAAGCGGCCGACGAGCTCGGCAAGCACCTCAGCTAGGGTCAGGCCCGGACGGGCCGCTCGGGTTCAACCCCTCTCCACTACGCGCGGTAGTGTTGCGTGCATGCTCGTTGCGCTCGCGTCTGGCTATCACGGTCCGCCGGAGCTGACGTTCGCGCGGGCGTTCACCATCTGGCACCTTGACCCGTGGACGCTTGTCGCGGTCCTGCTGCTCGGCGGCGCATACCTCGCCGGCGCCCGAGCGGTTCGGCGTAGCGGCGGGTCCTGGCCAGCCAGTCGCGCCATCCTGTTCTGCGGTCTTGGCATGGGCTTCGCCGTCGTCGCGACGATGTCGTCGGTGGGCGTCTACCAGCCGGTCCTGTTCTACATGCGGTCGGTGCAGACGATCTTGCTGCTGCTTGTCGTGCCGCTGTTTATTGCCCTCGGCCGGCCGCTCTCGCTCATCATCGCCACGGTGCCGCGACTCGGGCCGTGGCTTGAGTCAGCGATAGCGAGCCGCGTCGCCAAGCTGCTGACGTTCCCGCTGATCACGACGTTTGTCCTGGTGGTGACGCCCTTCGTGGTGTACTTCACGCCCTGGTATGCGGCCGGCTTCGGGTCGGTACTCGTCGCGCAGGTAACGCACGTCGCGCTGATCCTGCCGGGCTTCGTCTTTTTCTGGACGCTGCTACGCGTCGACCCGGTGCCGAAGGCCTACCCCTACGTCGTCGCGCTCTGGATCACCGCGGCCGAGGTCATCGGCGACGCCGTACTCGGCCTGGCCGTGATCGCGGACACCAACCTGATCGCCGGGCCGTACTATCACGCGCTCGCCCGGCCGTGGGGACCAACCCTGGCGACCACGCAGGTGCTCGGCGGCGGTGTGCTCTGGATCGTGGGCGACATCGTCGGGCTGCCGTTCCTGGCCGCTCAGCTGATCCAGATGATCCGCGAGGACGAGGCCGAGGCGAAAGTCATCGACGCCGAACTCGACGCCGTGGACGCGGCCGAGGTTGTGCGTGCGGGTCCGGCCGACGCGGCAGCCATATCGGCGGAGCCGGCTCAATCAAGCACGCAGCGACCCTGGTGGGAGAGCGAAGGGCAGTTCGCGGACCGGTTCCGCGCCCTCGACGACGCCGATTAGCCGGACGTTCCGGACAAATCCGCCATCTCGCTCCGCCGTGGCGTGCCAGCAACGTCATGGCTGCCTCCCTGCTGCGGAAACAGCAGCAGTAGGTGGGCAACGACGACGTTCGCCGGTGTCGGTCGAAGATCAGTAACTGCGGCGGACCAGGAAGGACCATCCGACGGGCAGATCCGCGGCGCTGACGAACTCCTGAGACTTCAGGGCGCACCACGCGGGCAGGTCAGACTTAGCGGCCGGGTCGTCGGCGAGTACCTCGATGGTCTGGCCGACCGGGATCTCCCTGATCTTGTCCGCCAGCATGATGATCGGGATCGGGCACTTCTTGCCGAGCGCGTCGAGCGTGAGCGCGGGTGGCTGCGCCGTGCCAGGGATGCGAGCGGGAAACCGGCCACCCGGTCCGGAGCCCGGAGCACCGGCGGCCCGAGCACTGGCGGCGCCAGCACTGGCGGCCCCAGCACTGGCCGCCGCAGCACTCGCGGCGCTCGCGGCGCGGCGCTGGCGGGTCACGCGGTTACCTCCACGGCCTGATCATGGCGCGGCCGAGGCGTCGGTGGCCGCCCTGACAGTGTCGCGTACGGTCGCCACGATGGGCGGCAAGACCGCCAGGAACTCCTCGACGGACCGCGCGCTGACCTCACGCGGGAGCGATACCCGCACATTGCCATGAGTAAGCGCGCCCATTGCCGCGAGCACATGACTCGGCTGCCGCGTATCGGCGACGCATGCGCTGCCCGACGCCACCGAGAATCCGGCCCGGTCCAGCTCGGTCACCAGCGCCTCGCCGTCCACGTAGAGACAGGAGAACGTCACGATGTGGGGCAGGCGCGCGTCCGGGTCGCCGTGCACGACCGAGTCCGGCACTGTCTGCGGAACGGCGGCGCGGATCCGGGCGACCAGAGCGCGCAGCGCGGTGTCGGACGAACCCCGTTCCCTGCTCGTCGCAGTCAGGGACGCGGCAGCCGCCATGATCGCTGGCACGTTCGGAAACCCAGGGACGCGCCGGTTCTCGCGATCATCGGACGGGAACGGCTCGCGCCAGCGCGTGCCCTTCCGGACGGCCAGCAGGCCGACGCCGGCCGGACCGCCCCACTTGCGGGCGCTGGCGGTCAGCAGCGACCAGCCGGGCGGGACCGGCATCCGGCCCGCTGAGGCACCGGCGTCGACAAGCAAGGGAACGTGGTAGCGCTCGCATTCCGCCCCCACATCCTCGACCGGCTGGAGCGTGCCGACCTCGTGGTTCGCCGACTGAAGGCAAGCCAGCAGGGTCCGGTCGCGCTGAACGGCAGCGGTGAATTCGCCGACGTTCGCGCGGCCGAGGCTGTCGACGCCGCTGAGTGTGACCGCGGTCCCGCTGACTCGCTCCAGCCAGTCGGCCGCGTTGAGCACGGCGGAGTGCTCCACCGCGCTGGCGACGAGGTGGCCTGGCCCGCGCGCGGCCGACTGCCGGGCCTGCACCGCGCCGAGGACGGCCAGGTGCACGGCCTGGGTGCCGGAGGTCGTGAACGAAAGCTCGTCCGGGCGGCAGCCGAGGTCTGCTGCGACGGACTCCCTCGCCTGGTCGAGCAGCAGCCTGGCCTGCCTGCCTTCGCGGTGCAGCCGAGCCGGGTCGGCCCAGCCGTCGGCCAGCCCGGCCAGCAGGGCCTCGCGCGCGCTCGGATGCAACGGCTCGGCCGATGCCGCGTCGAAATACGCCACGTTCCCGACTCTAGGCGGTGGCCGGTCACGCCGGACGGCGCGGTGCGGCGGCTGTCGGACGGGCGAGTGGCGGGCGCGCGGCGGGCGCGCGGCCGGCGTTGATAAAGAAGTCGCTGCGGAGGTCGGGGGTCCCCCGTGTCGCGGGGAGCAGGCGTTGTACTGTTTTCCACGACAGGCTGTAGGACGTCTCACTCAAACCGGCCGCTGACGCCGGGACTTAGCTGCTGGGAAGGCCATAAGTGAGTCCCATCCACCGGGCCGAGAGGCACCGGGCCCACGCGCGCGGGGCCGGTCAGCACGGGGCCGACAAGCACGAGGCCGACAAGCACGAGGCCGACCTGCACGCGGCCGACACCGTCGCGGCCGACACCGTCGCGGCCAACACGGGCGAGGCCGCGGGCCGCGGGCCGCGGGCGCGGCTTGTTCGGCGCTGGCTGCCACGTGCCACCTTGGCGTCCGCGCTGGTCCTGCTGACGGCCGGCTGCAACTCCACCACAGTCGAGCGGCTCGGGCTGCGCAATCCGCTGACGACCCAGGCCAAGCTCGTCGTGTCCCTCTGGCAGGGCTCCTGGATCGCGGCGCTCGCGGTCGGCGCGGTCGTCTGGGGCGGCATCCTGTGGGCCGTCGTGGTGTACCGCAAGCGCGGCGACGACAAGATCCCGCACCAGGTCAGGTACAACCTGCCGATCGAGATCATGTACACGGTGATCCCGTTCATCATGGTTGGCGTGCTGTTCTACTTCACGGCGCGGGACGAGAACAACATCGACGCGCTGTCGGCGCACCCGGACGTCGTCGTGGACGTGACGGGCTTCCAGTGGAGCTGGGAGTTCCAGTACCCGCAGTACGCGGTCAAGAACTCAGACGCCGGCGTGACCGAGGTCGGCTACATGTGGAACGGCGACGTCGGTAAGGCCAACAACACCAACGAACTGCCGCTCCTGGAGATCCCCGACCACGAGACCGTGCGGTTCAACCTCAGGTCCAACGACGTCGTCCACTCGTTCTGGATCCTGCCGTTCGACTTCAAGCGCGACGTGCTGCCTGACCACCCCAACCACTTCCAGGTGACGCCGACCGCCACGCTGTACAGCGGTCCCGATACCATCGGGCGCTGCTCGGAGCTGTGCGGGCTATACCACAGCCGGATGCTTTTCCGGATCAAGATCGTGACGCCGGCCCAGTTTAAGGCCTGGGTCACCGCGCAGCAGAAGCTGCAGAACGCCTCTGGGGGTGCTCAGTGACGACGTACGACCATCCGGCCCCGGCCGGGTCGGTGACTGGCGGTCCGGTAACTGCGGCGCCTTACCGCAAGGGCTCGCTTCTGGCCGACTGGCTGTCGTCGACCGACCACAAGATCATCGGTCACCTGTACCTGATCACCTCGTTCGCGTTCTTCCTGATCGGTGGCGTGATGGCCATGATCATGCGGGCGCAGCTGATGGGTCCCGACAACCACATCGTGTCCGATCAGCAGTACAACGAGCTGTTCACGATGCACGGCACGATCATGCTGCTGCTGTTCGCGACGCCGCTGTTCGTCGGTTTCGCGAACGAGATCATGCCGCTGCAGATCGGCGCTCCGGACGTGGCGTTCCCGCGGCTGAACCTGCTCAGCTACTACATGTTCCTGTTCGGTGGCATCATCCTGCTGCTCAGCTTCCTGACGCCGGGCGGCGCGGCCTCATTCGGCTGGTATGCCTACTCGCCACTGACCAACGCCACGTACTCGCCGGGCGTCGGCGGCGACATGTGGATCATGGGCCTGACCCTGGCTGGCCTGGGCACGATCCTCGGCGGCGTCAACTTCGTCACCACGATCCTGTGCATGCGCGCGCCTGGCATGACGATGTTCCGGATGCCGATCTTCACCTGGAACATCCTGCTCACCTCGATGCTGGTGCTGCTGGCCTTCCCCGTGCTGGCCGCCGCGCTGCTGGTACTCGAGATCGACCGCAAGCTCGGCGCGCAGGTGTTCTCGGCCAATAGCGGCGGCGCGATCTTGTGGCAGCACTTGTTCTGGTTCTTCGGCCATCCGGAGGTCTATATCGTGGCGTTGCCGTTCTTCGGCATCGCCACTGAGGTCCTGCCTGTCTTCTCGCGCAAGCCGCTGTTCGGCTACAAGGGCCTGGTCGCGGCGACTATCGCCATCGCCGGCCTGTCGCTGACGGTGTGGGCCCACCACATGTTCACCACCGGCGCGGTGCTGCTGCCGTTCTTCTCGTTCATGACCTTCCTGATCGCGGTGCCCACCGGGGTGAAGTTCTTCAACTGGGTCGGCACGATCTGGCGAGGCCAGATCACGTTCGAGCCAGCCATGCTGTTCATCCTGGGTTTCCTGATCGTGTTCCTGTTCGGCGGCCTGACCGGCGTCATCCTGGCCTCGCCGCCGCTGGACTTCGCGGTCAGCGACTCTTACTTTGTGGTGGCGCACTTCCACTACGTGCTGTTCGGGACCGTGGTGTTCTGCATGTTCGGCGGCTTCTACTTCTGGTGGCCGAAGTGGACCGGCAAGATCCTGGATTACCGCCTCGGCCAGTGGCACTTCTGGAGCGTCTTCATTGGGTTCAACCTGACGTTCCTGGTGCAGCACTGGCTGGGCCTGATGGGCATGCCGCGCCGCGTCGCGAACTACCCCGACCTGCCGCACCTGGCCACCACGCTGAACGACATCTCCTCGATCGGGTCGTTCATCCTGGGCGCGTCGACGTTTATCTTCCTCTACAACATCTACATCACGTGGAAGCGCGGCGAGCAGGTCACGGCCGACGATCCGTGGGGCTTCGCTAACTCGCTGGAGTGGGCGACCTCCTGCCCGCCGCCACGGCACAATTTCACCTCGATCCCGCGGATCAGGTCCGAGCGGCCAGCGTTCGACTTGCATTACCCGCACATCAGATCGGGCCGGGATCGGCACCTTGAGCAAGAGCAGTCGTCGATCGGAGCTGGATCGTGAAAGTAGAGGCTTACCTCTTCCTGGGGTGCGCCACCTTCTTTGGCGGGTCTGACATCGTCTACTGGTACTTCTCGCACGACCCGACCGGGACGACGGCGCTGGCACTGGCGGTCTGCCTGGCGTTCCTGATTGGCTTCTATGTCCTGTTCACCGGCCGGCGGCTACCGGAGCGGCCGGAGGACTCGCCCGACGGTGAGGTCGATGAAGGCGTCGGCGAGCTGGGCTTCTTCAGCCCGCACAGCTGGTGGCCGTTGTTCGTCGGCCTGGCCGCCGCCGTCGCGGCGCTCGGCGTAGCGATCGGCTGGTGGATGTTCCTCATCGGGGCTCTCGCGCTGCTGTTCTCGATGATCGGGTTCGTCTTCGAGTATTACCGCGGCCATTACGCGCACTGACTCACGCCGGTGCGCGAGCTAACCTGACGTCCCTGGGCGTGGCACGATGGTGACGTACATTTGGCGCGGCCGATTCGACAATGCCGAGGTCACTAAGCTGCACGCGGACGCTTTCGGGCACGGACTCGCGGCTCATGACTGGTGGGATCAGGTCAGCCGGCACAGCCTTGGCTGGGTCTGCGCCAGGGATCGGGGTTCGCTCGTCGGGTACGTGAACGTTCCCTGGGATGGCGCGTCCCATGCGTTCATCCTCGACACCGTGGTGGCTCCGGAGGTACAGCGCCAGGGGGTCGGAACCGGCCTCGTGGCGGTTGCAGCCAGCCAAGCACGCATGGCCGGATGCGACTGGCTGCACGTCGACTTCGAAGACCACCTGAGTGGGTTCTACTTCGATAGCTGCGGCTTCGCGACAACGAGCGCGGGCCTAATCGATCTCACGGCTGGCCGCTGAAGTCACTCGGCCCGCTACCCGGTAGTCGGCGTGATGGCGGTGCCTATCATGTGCGTCATGAGGCAGGCACTGGGCGGGAAGTTGTCGCTTACCCCGCATTACCACGAGATCAGGGGCCGTGCCGCGGAGATCGCTCGGGCTCTAGGGAGCTCGATCGGCGGGGCGGAGCATTTGTTCCTGGGGATGCTCCACGACGGCGGGTGGCCGGTGACCGTGATCTCAGGCCTGGTCGACCTCAGCCGGGCGGAGGCGGCGGTGCTCGCCATCCTCGATAGTCCGGGTTACACGCCTCCGCCCCGGCCCAGGTTCCTGGTGCGCGAAGTGCACGTGCGGCTGTGGGGCGCGGAGGTCGCCGTTGAGATGGGCGATTCCTACGTCGGCGTGGAGCACGCGTTCCTGGCGATGATCCGGAGGCGGGACACAGTTCCTGCGCGCGCACTCGCGGGCCTGGTCGATCTTGACACGCTGGAAGCCGCCGTCCTGGAGACGAAGAACGCCGCGCCGGGCGGCCGGCCCGACGACTCGGTGTTCCTGCCCGAGGGCCAGCAGATGGACCGCCCGCTGCGCAGGGCAATCGTCGACGGCCTGCCAGAGGGCTCCACGTTCGGCTTTAGCGGCGGCGGCGATGAGCGCCTGCGGATGCACGTCTTCGGCCCCGGCGGCATTAGCGATCCCGTCCTCGCCCGCGAGGTGCTGAACACCGCTCTGGCCAGCTTGAATCGCCCCGTACTTGACAGCTAGAACAGGAATCGCCTGAGTGGATGGAACCGTGGGGCGAGAGCCCCAGTACGACGTCTTCGCGGATGAGTTCCTCGA
>DATHPF010000233.1:0-1898 GCA_035484155.1 Streptosporangiaceae bacterium | reverse complement strand
TCAGCGGCTCGCAGTAGACCCCTGACGAGCATACGTACACGACCAGTAGCGGCCTGCCGAGCCGCTGGGACACGCCGGCCGCGTACGCCAGCGCGTTACGGCTCGACGCGGAACCGTCGTAGCCCGCGATGACCGGGTGCTCGAGCCGGAGTGCGGACGATTGCAGACCGGCGAGCGGAGTCGGCTCGGGAACCACAGTGCTGGCTTCCGGGCCGGCTTCCGGCGCGACCTCGTCAGGTTTTGGGGTCGGCGTCGGGGCAGGTTGTCCCGGCCGCTCTGGCTGGCCCGGTTGGGGCTGGCCCGATGATGAGCTTGACTCTGCCTGGTCCATAATCCGCGTCCTAGCGGAAGGCCGTTTCTTCGACAGTCATACCGTGATGATTGCCCCGGATGAACGGCATTACTCGTATTTGAAAAGCACTATAGATCAGCGCGCGGCCATATGGTGAGTACTCCCGGGTGCCCACGTGGCACGATGTTCGGGTGACCGCAGAGCAAGCGGTATCTCCCGAAGCCAGCGAAGTGCCCGCGAGGGAGGTAGGCGAATCCAGCATCAGCAGCCGCACCGACGCCACGGCCCGCGCCGTGATCGAGTGTGCCGCCGATGCGATCGTCGCGTTCAGCACCGATCGCACCGTGATGCTGTGGAACCCCGCGGCAGAGCGGATGTTCGGCTGGCCTGCGGCCGAGGTCATCGGGCTCGAGCCGCAGATCATCCCGGAGGAACTGAAGGCCGAGCACAACGCGGTACTAGAGCGGGTCAGGGGCGGCGGCCAGATCTCCTTCGCGACCCGCAGGATCCGCCAGGACAACACGGCGATCGACGTGCGGATCGACACCAGCGCGCTGATCGACGGCGCGGGCGAGGTGACGGGCTGGGTCAACGTCTGCCACCAGGCCGGCGAAGACGACATGGCCAGGCACTATATGGCCGAACGGGCCCGGGTGGTACGCCGCCTCGGAGACGTGGTCGCCGACATGAACGCGCAGCGTGACCTGGAATCGGTGCTCGATCGCATCGCGGCCAGCCTGCGCGAGCTGACCAGTGCCGACGCCGGCGGCTTCGTGATCATCGAGGACGACATGCTCAAGCTGGTCAGCACGGCTGGGCTCCCGGCCCGGCTGCGCGTCCGGACCGCAACGTTGTCCAGCAGCCTGGTCGGCGAACTGATGCGCTCGGACAAGACGGTCATGATGGCGACCGGCGAATCGGGCGGCTTCGATGACCTGATCTGGTCGGCGCTGCCCGGCCTGCACACGATCGCCCTCAGCCTGTCGCACGTGGCGGGCAAGCCCTACGGGGCGCTGTACGCGCTGTACAGCAGGCGCAAGCTCAGCCATGTCGAGCTGGAGCTGCTCGAGCTGCTGGCCGGCCACGCCGGGGTGGCCCTCACCAACGCGATGGCGTTCGAGGAGGTGGTCAGGCAGCGGGCCCATGAGCGCGCGGTCATCGACGGCAGCGCGGACGGCATCGCCGTGCTCGACGCGGCCGGCCAGGTACGGCAGTGGAATCCGGCCGCGCACCGGATCACCGGGACGCCGGCCCGGGACGCCATCGGCAAACCGCCGTCGTTCCCGCTGCCCGATCCGGGCTCCACGCTCACCCACAAGCTGCCGAACGGGCGCTGGCTCGACGTCCTGTGCACCTCGCTCGCCGACCACGGGGAGCTAGTGATCGACTTCCGTGACGTCACCGCGGCCAAGGAGCTCGAGGAGGCGAAGGACCTGTTCTTGGCCACGACCTCCCACGAGCTGCGGACGCCCATCACCGTGGTGCAGGGATTCGCCAGCACGCTGGCCAGCCGGTGGGACCAGCTCGCCGACGCCGAGCGGCAGGCCGCGGTGCGGACCATCGCCGAGCGGGCCGGCTCGCTCGGCCGGCTGGTGGAGCAGCTGCT
>DATHPF010000232.1:0-3234 GCA_035484155.1 Streptosporangiaceae bacterium | reverse complement strand
GCCGTTGCCGCCGAGGATGGTCCGGGCCTGCCGCGCTATGGCGATCGCGGTCCGGACATTATTGAGCTTGCCGAACGAGATCTGCTCCGGGACCAGGGTCCCGGCGTCCTTCATCCGGCCGATGTGCAGCGCGACCAGCAGGCCTTTCTGGATCTCCAGCACCATATCAACCAGCTTTTCCTGGGTGAGCTGGAATGACGCGATCGGCTTGCCGAACTGCCTGCGGTCCAGCGCGTAGGCCAGTGCTACCTCGTAGGCGTCGCGAGCCGCGCCCATGGCGCCCCAGATGATCCCGTAGCGGGCCTCGTTCAGGCAGGAGAACGGGCCGCGCAGGCCCTTGGCCCCGGGCAGGATCGCGTCTGCGGGCACCTGGACGTCGGTGAGCGTGATGTCGCACTGGATCGAGGCGCGCATGGCCAGCTTCGGCTCGATCGGCGTGGCGGTGAACCCCGGGGTGGCGGTGGGGACGAGAAAACCGCGGATGCCGTCCGGGGTGCGCGCCCAGATGACGGCGACGTCCGCGATCGATGCGAGACCTATCCATCGCTTGGCACCGTTGATCACCCAGCGGTTGCCGACCTGGCGCGCCGCCGTGGTCATGCTGGCTGGGTCGCTGCCGGCTTCCGGTTCGGTCAGGCCGAAGCAGCCGATTAGATCGCCAGCCGCCATGCCGGGCAGCCAGCGCTCCTTGTGCGCCTCGGTGCCGAACTTGTGGATGGCGCTCATGGCCAGCGACCCTTGCACGCTGACAAAGGTCCGCAGCCCGGAATCACCCGCCTCCAGTTCCAGCGCGGCCAAGCCGTACTCCACAGCACTGCGGCCGGGAGAGCCGTACCCGGACAAGTGAGTGCCGAGCAGGCCGAGCTGCCCCATCTCGGGGACGATCTCGGCGGGAAACATTGCCTTCTCGTACCACTGTTTGATGTTCGGCCTGATCCGGTCATGGACGAACGCGCGGACGGTGTCCCGCCAGGCAATCTCTTCGGCTGACAGCAGGGCGTCCAGGCCGAGATAGTCCATGGCCAGATCGGTCATGCTGACCTCCAGTCGTCAGGCTGCTCGGTCAGGACGGCGAGCGCCATTTCCCCGAGCGTATGCCGCCTCAGCCGAAGACGATGAGGGGCCAGGCTCCCGCGCCCTCCCGGCGTGCGGTCGTTTCCGTCGCGGCGTTACTGGTCGCCTGGCCGGGTGTAGATGAGGCGGACAGCAGGGCCGACGGTCTGGGCCGACACCAGGGCCAGGTTGACCGGCGCGGTGCCGTCGGGGAACAGGCGGGCGCCCTCGCCGAGTACCAGCGGGAACACCAGGAGCCGGTACTCATCGACCAGGTCGTGAGCCATCAGCGTGCGGACAACGCTGACGCTGCCCGTGATCATGATGTCCTGCGCCTGCTTACGCTTTTGCACCTCTGTTGCCAGGTCGCCCGGCAGGACGGTGGAGTTCTGCCATCCGGCGGCGTGCTCCAGTGAACGTGAGACCACGAGCTTCGGCATGGCGTTCATCTTGGCCGAGAAGGGGTCGTCCCGGCTCGGCCAAATTTTGGCGAACAGCTGCCAGGTACGGCGGCCGAGCAGCATGGCGCCGGTGTCGAGCACCTCGCCGAGGCCGAACTTGTCGCCGGCGGTGGCCTGCGGGCCGTACCGGAACGCCCATCCGCCCCGCGGGGATCCGTCGCTGCCGTCCGGATCGTGCATGACTCCGTCCAGGGACACGAACTCGATAACGATGAGTCGGCTCATCACTGTCCTCCTTCGCTGGTTCTTGTCCTGCAGACGAGAAGGAACCCGTATCGGGGACAGCGGCGTTACGGACCGGCTGCTGCGAGCAGGTAACCGGGCGCCCTACTTCACGCACGGGTTCTGAGAGCTACCAGAGGAGGACCCCGGTGAAAGCCTCGGTAGAGGTCCGCGAATACAAGGATCTGGCGCTCGGCCGGGAATCAGGAATCGGCACCACCGGACAATATCCACGGCAGGACTTGATCTCAGGGAACATGGACGACGGGTTTCATCACCGCGACGATGAAGCTGTGCTCGGCGTCGGCGCAACAAGGGTTTCCGCCTGGGAGGCGAGGTGAGGCTGCTGATGAGCGACGACCGTGACCACACCATCGCTACCGCCACGGTGACAGGTGAGGAAGCGCCCTACGGTGTGCGCATCAACACAGGAGGCCATGAGCTGCGCGGCGACGAACCGGTCGACCGCGGCGGTGCCGACAGCGGTCCGGCTCCGTTCGGCCTGCTGCTGTCCGGGCTCGGTGCCTGCACCGCGATCACGCTGCGAATGTACGCCGAACATCGGAGTTGGCCGCTAGCTGGCGTGAATGTCGAACTGACCTACGTCGTCATCGACCGGAACACCAGGCGGATCGACCGGCTGATCACTCTGCACGGTGTCGACGAAGACCAGCGCGCGAAGCTGGCCGAGATCGCGGAGAAGACCCCGGTCACCAGCGTGGTCCGGGCGGGAATCGAGATCCGTACCACTACCGGGGCGGTCTGACCGGTGGCGACGCACGCGGTAGAGCGACCTGGGCAGTGGGTGTACTGATCCATGGCCGAGCGGATCGTCGTCATCGGGGCGGACGCGGCCGGGATGAGCGCAGCCTCGCAGGCCAAGCGAATCGCAGGCGACGCGGTCGAGATCGTCGCGTTCGAGCGCGGAGCGTACAGCTCTTACTCTGCCTGTGGGATCCCGTACTGGGTAGCCGGCGATGTAGACGGGCCGGACCGTCTGGTCGCCCGTTCGCCGGACGCACACCGGCGCAACGGCATCGACCTTCGGATGCGAACCGAGGTGGAGAAGATCGACCTCGCGGCCGGCTGGGTACTCGCTCATGACCTGACCACAGGGCGGTCGTTCCGGGAAGGCTTCGACTCTCTGGTCATCGCGACCGGCGCAGTCCCGGTGCGACCGCCGCTGCCCGGCGTGGACGCCGCCGGCGTGTTCGGCGTGCAGACTCTCGATGACGGCGCGGCGCTCCTGGCGGATCTGCAGCGCTCGCAGCCGCGGCGGGCCGTGGTGGTCGGCGGGGGCTATATCGGCGTGGAGATGGCCGAGGCACTTGTGCGGCGCGGAGTCGGCGTCACCGTCGTCGATCAGGCCGCGCAGCCGATGACCACGCTCGACCCGGACATGGGGGCGGCGGTACACCGGGCCATGGAGGGCATCGGCATCGATGTGCGCACTAACACCGCCGTCATCGGATTCGAGACCGGCAGCAACCACAGGATC
>DATHPF010000231.1:0-4079 GCA_035484155.1 Streptosporangiaceae bacterium | reverse complement strand
CAGCCGGCGTCCTCGGGCGCGTCCGGCCAGCGGGTTGCCCGCAGCCGCGCCCGCAGGTCCTCAAGCACCGCCGGATCGGCCCTCGGGGCGAACGGCTCCGGCCGCGGCCAGACACCCGGCACGGGACCCATCTTGCCGGCGCCGCCAACGCTCATAAGGTGTGCTCCCTTACTTTTACTGAAGCCTACTTTTGTCGGAGCGCTTCGAGGGTAGCCGGTGTGAGACCGGGGTGCGTCGAGGCCGCCTGGCGTCATTGAACAGGACCATGGACCCGGCTAGATCAGCCCGTCAACCGTCAGCGGGAAGCCGTTGTTCATGATCATCGCCTTGCTGTGCTCGCCGACGACTTCGAGGGCGTGCAGGTAGCTGAAACTCGCGGCCACGGCTGCGACGACCAGCACGGCGACGATGGTGCTCCACTTGATCGCCTTATCGGTGCTCCACCTGGACGGCTTGCCGGCGGCGGTAATGACGGCCTCGGTTCGGGGTCGGTCGTCCACAAGCTCCGGCAGCGGTTGCATTCTCACGCCTCGCTGCCGAACGGCGGCAATCCGCCAGCCGTCCTGACGACGTCACCTGATCCGCAGCGCGGGCACTTCTGTGCTACTTCCCGTGCTACTAGTGCCGACGAATTCGTGTGCCTGCCGATGTATGCACTGACTCGGCCACGACCGTGTTCTGCCTGGTCACAGGCCATTTCCAGGTAGGCCCATGCATGCTCGCGCGTGCAAGAGGCGGTAAGTTCAAGCCCCCCTCGGATACAACCTTTTCGTACACATACGCCTTACTTCGGCTCGGTCAGGTCAAGCTCGCAGCTCCTGCGTACCGAGCGCACCCGGAATCCGAGCATGTCGTTGATAGTGATCATGTGATCGTTTGGGCCGGCGTTGCCCGTAACGATACTGCGCAGGCCCGGCTCGTGGCCGAGGACAAGCTCGAGGTTCGCTGCCTTTACCAGCAGTCCGAGCCGATGCCCGCGATGGCCGGCCAGCACAGCCGTGAGGTACTGGAAACCCCAGCCGGGCACGCCGGAAGAGGTACCAATCCGGGTGAGTGCAACCATCTCGCCGCTGCCGTCATGAAGGGCCGCGACCGCGTAGAACTGCTGCCCGGCAGCGATACCAAGCTGCTCCACCTTCCTGATCCGGTCGGCGTCCCAGCTCTCCGGCTCCACCCCCGGATCCCGTGGCGCGTCGGCCATGGCCAGCTCCATGCCTGCCGCGCCGTCGATGAGCTCCTCCGGGGTAGCGCCAAGCCATGAGACCAGCGAGTACCCTCGGGACGCCCGCGTGGCCTCCGCGCGCAGGCCGGGCAGCCGCGACCTCACCGCATCGTCGACCGTCAGCACCCTGAGTACCTCACTGATGCCGATGCGTGCACCGGCGGACACGGCGAACGCCGCTGCCGGCGAGTCCTCGGCGACCTCCGCCGTCAGCCGCGACCGGCCGGCCAGCCTGGCCTGATCTGCGCAGTGCCCGAAGAGCATCCGCCCGTGACCCGAGCGGCGGTATGCGGGCGCGATGAACAGCGCGCAGGAGGCCATGGTCGGGTTATCCCGGTCAGGCAGCACCAGCAGGTAGCAACCGATCGGCTCGCCGACCTCGTCCAAGGCCAGCCAGGTTTGCGTGGGGTTTCCCCAGCCGTACGCCCAGCCGTTGGCGAAGCCTGCGAAGGACTGGTGCGGAAGCTCAGGATCGTCGTTGTGGCCGCACGCGTCCACGATCAAGAAGCAGGCTCGCAGGCGCTGCTGGTCGGCGACGGGGTCGAATCTCTCAATACGCACTCAGGCAGTCAACCGGCCAGGCACGGACCTGACAACGCAATTAAGTCCATGTCGCGGGCGCCGGCGCAGCGCAGTTCCGGCCCGTCTAGCCGTTAGGGCGGTTGCCCGTCCTCTCGATCTCTCAGTTCGACCCGCGGGCCCGTCGCCGCCGGCCACGTAGCCGATCGCTGAGCTCGCGCCGAATCTCCCGGTCGGCGTCCCGCTGGGCGATTGCCTGCCGCTTGTCGAAGGACCGCCGGCCGCGCGCCAGGGCGATCTCCACCTTCGCCCAGCCGTCCTGGAAGTACAGCGACAGCGGCACCAGGGTGACTCCGGCCTCGCCTAGCCTCCCGATGATCTTGTCGATCTCGCTGCGGTGCATGAGCAGCTTGCGGGTACGCCTGGCCTGGTCGAGGACGCGGGGGCCGTGGCGGCCGTACGCGTACGCCGGGATGTGCAGGCCGTAGAGCATCAGCTCGCCGTCGTGCTCCTGAACGAACGCTCCGGCCAGCGACGCATGGCCGGCGCGCAGGGACTTCACCTCGTCACCGACCAGGACTATCCCGGCCTCGTACGTCTTGAGAATCGCGTAGTCATGCCGGGCGCGCCTATTCGAGGCGATGGACCTGCGGCCTGTTTCCCTGGTCGCGGTAACCTCCTCGTCAACCCGGTTGTCCACTCAGCGGCGCAAGGCATGCTCCGGATCTGGCCGACACGGGACCGGCACCGGGCAAGCCCGCTCGGAGGCCCTCTGGCCCTCATCGGCCTGAGGCAAAGATATCGGCGGGGACGGGCAGCATGCGCACAGTCTGGCCGCCGAGGTTAATAGGCGTCGCCCCAACTGCATGCGGCAAGGTGGCCGGAGGCTATGACGACCCCGCAGACCTGGCGCATCAGCACCGGCCCGGTCAGGCATCCTCGGGGCCGGCCTCGGGCAAGGGGTTGCCCGGCCCCAGGTGGGTGCGGGTGCCGTCATGGTCGAGGATGCAGAGGATCTCCGCGGCTTCTTCCTGCACGCCGAACGCATGCGGCTCCATCGTGGAGAACTCGGCCGCCTCGCCGGCGCGGACGAGGATGGTCCGGTCGCCTAGCCGCAGCACGATGGTGCCGGACAGGACGGTGAACCAGTCCCGGCCCGGGTGGACGCGCAGCCTCGCGGGCACCTTTCTAGTCACCCGCAGTTTCGCGATCGTCATGCCCTGTGGCGCACCGGTCCGCGACAGCAGCCAGGTCGTCATGCCGCGTGCCTCGTCCCGGGAAGGCCTGATCACCACGTCGGCGTCGTCGTCGGACTCCACCAGCTGGTCAAGCGTGGTGCCGAGTGCCCTGGCGATCGGCGCGAGCTGATCCAGGGCAATCCTCCGGTGACCGGTCTCGATCCGGCTCAGCGTGGACGGGCTCAGGTAGCTCCGCGCTGCCAGCTCGTCCAGCGACCAGCCCAGCGACGTGCGCAGACCCCGGATGCGCTGCCGGACAAGAGCGTCCAGTTCAGCGTCTTGCTTCATACGCAAGAGTATATGCCGTACCGGCAAGGCCGCGGTACCGTCGATCACATGTCGCACGAACACATGACCGACCTGCTCGACCTCGATGCGGAGGTCCTCAGCGAATACCACCGCGAGGTCGCCGAATGGGTCACGGCAAACCTCACCGAACGAGCCCGTGTCATCGACGTGGGTGCCGGCACAGGCACCGGCACCCTCGCGCTGGCCAGGCAGTTGCCGGCCGCCGAGGTGATCGCGCTGGACGTCGACGTGGAGATGCTGAAGCACATCGAGGACAAGGTCCGCGCGTCCGGGCTCACCGACCGGATCCGCACCGTTCAAGCCGACCTCGATCAGGCATTGCCTGATGGCCTGAAGAGCGCTGACCTGGTGTGGGCCGCCAACTCACTGCACCACATGGGCGATCCCGCACAGGCGGTCGCGCAGATCTACCAGATGCTGCGCCCAGGGGGACTGCTCGCGGTCACGGAGCTGGAGTCGTTCCCGCGTTTTCTCGCTGACCCGGCGGGCGCGGCGCTCGAGGAGCGGATCCACACCGCCATGGCGCGGAGTCGTGACGAGGCCGGAATGCACATGCATGAGGACTGGCCTGCCCGTTTCGCTGGAGCCGGGTTCGTGGTCGAGTCCGAACGCCGCTTCGTCATCGCGCTGCAGCCACCGCCGGGCTCGCCGATGGCCGCGTCCGTGGCCCGTTACGCCATGGCCACCCTCTGCCGCGCCCGGCACGCCCTGGAGGACAAACTCAGTGCCGGTGACATCGCGGAGCTCGATGCCCTGGCCCCGGGCCTGTCCGCCCGCGACGACCTGACGGT
>DATHPF010000230.1:0-6328 GCA_035484155.1 Streptosporangiaceae bacterium | reverse complement strand
TTCACCCGGACTGTGGAATTCGTCCGGGTACGCACCTATGGCTCGACCGCCGAGGTCGAGCGCCTCGGCGCCCGGCTGCGCAAGGTCCATGCCTCGCTCCGCGGTGTCGACGACGACGGCCAGGAGTTCCGGCTGGATGAGCCAGAGCTGCTGCTATGGGTCCACTGCGGGGAAATCGGCTCATACGCCGAGATAGCGCGCCGCAGCGGCGTGCACGTCACGCCGGCTGAACTCGACGCCTTCGTCGACGAGCAGCGCCGCAGCGCGGCCGTGGTGGGTCTCGATCCGGCGCTAGCCCCGGCCAGCATGGCCGAGCTGGACGAGTACTACGAGCAGATGCGGCCGAGGCTGCGGGTGTCGGCCGAGGCCAGGCACGCGCTGCGGCTGTCGTTCACGCCCAGGCTGCCGCCGGCCCTCATGCCACTGCGTCTGATCGTGCCGCCGCTCAACGTGCTGGGTTACGCCAGCATGCCGCGCTGGGCGCGCCGGATGTACGGCACGCCGGCAATCGGCCTCACCGACGCGGCGATCACCCTGGCGCTTCGGGCGGCGTTCGAGTCCAGCACCCGGCTCCCGCCGCACTTGCTCCAGCTCGCCGCGCCGTCGCCGTCGCGCGGCGGCCGGCGGGCCGCCTAGGCCGAGGCAGGACCCCGCGCACCCTGGGGGTCGGCGCTCGGCGGGCTACTCGCCGACCTCGCCGCCAGCCAGCTCGCTGATGACATCCAGCTGGCCCAGGTGGCGGGCGTACTCCTGCACGAGGTGGAACAGCACTCGTTCCAGCGACGCCGGGCTCGCGCCTTTCCACCGATCACCTGGCCGGCCAATGTCGGCGAGGTCATGGGACACGGCGATCTCCCTGGTCCGGGCAGCTTGGGCGTGCAAGCCGCCGGTCAGCTCGGCCAGCGTTTCCGCTGGCGCCACGTACCAGTGACCGTCACGCTCGTCTGCCCACGGATCGCCGACATCCTCACCCGCAAAGCCCCAGTCAAGCCAGCGCAGCTCCACCTGGCGCAGGTGCTTGATGAGCTCGAGGGGCGTCCAGCCTGACGGCAGCCTGCTGCTGCGCAGCTCCGTGGCAGGCATCGACGCTAGCTTGCTGACCAGCCTTGATCGGAAATAATCCAGGTAGGTAAGGAACACCTCAGCCCGCGAGGCGATGGGCATGGTCGGTTCAGGGAACGGCGCCGTCATGCCATCAGCCTCCCAGGGCTAGACAATGCCAGCTAAACAGTGCCAGCGAGGCCGCCCGGCGGCATGTTCCAGGCGCTGATCACGTTCTCGTCGTGCTCGAAGCCGAGAAGGCTCAGCGTGCCGGTGTCCAGCCGGAAGAACCGGCCAGCTTCTGGCTTCAGCCCGAGCCAGCGCGCGGTCAGGACCCGCAGTAGGTGCCCGTGCGCGACCAGCGCGACGTCGCCGGAATCGAGCAGCGGCTCGGTCCGGCTCAGCACCGCGTCGGCCCGCGCGCCCACTTCGGCTGCGGTCTCGCCGGGATGGTCGGCGTCGCCCGGGATCACGCCGTCGCGCCACAGGTACCAGCCCATCTTGCGGCGTCCTACCTCGGCGCTGGTCAGGCCCTCGTAACCGCCGTAATCCCACTCCTGAAGGTTGGGATCAAGCACCGGGTCCGGCAGGCCCGCGAGCCTGGCCGATTCCAATGCGCGGCTGGCCGGGCTGCTGAACGTGGCGACGACGCGCCGGGCTGCGAGGGCCGGAGCCAGCCGGGCCGCAGCCGCGCGGCCCGTCTCGGTCAGCGCTACGTCGGTCCGGCCGGTGTGCCGCCCGGAACGGCTCCACTCAGTCTCGCCGTGCCTGATCAAGATCAGTTCGCCCATGCGCAGCATCATGTCACCGCACCAGCCTCCGTAGCCGCCCGCTCCCATGGCGGGAACGGGGCCGCTAGCGACTCCGCGCCCGCAGCGGTCGCCGCTTTCTGAGGGTCACCCGGGAGCCGGCCACGTGAATGCTCCCAGCACGGCAAAGAACTGGTCGGACGGGTCGATACCGGTTCACTGAGTGCATTCACCGGGTTACAGTTACGGCAGTTAGCTGGACCGGCGCTCCCTGACCTGGGCGCGGGAGCGGCTGATCTCCGGTGATAGCTACCCAAGCCAGAGAGCGACCATGAGCCAGCTCCCTAGCGCCCCGTGCAGTTCGGACGCGCCCTCTGGTCGTGTCCGCCGTCCGGTCGTGGAGCGTCTTGCCTGCTGGAGCGCGCGGCATCGCAAGATCGCGGTGGCGGCCTGGCTGGGCTTCATGGTTGCCGCGTTCATCGCAGGCCAGTTCGCCGCCGGCAGCGGGGTGCAGCAGTACGATCCCGGTCAGGCGGGCCGGGGGGAGCAAGTACTCACCAAGCTCGGTGTGGTGACGCCGCCGACGGAAAGCGTCCTGATCCAAGCGCGCACCGGCGAAAAGCACCTGGCTAGCGACGCAGCGGCCGAGGTGCGCAAGGTCACCATGGAAGTCGAGGCGGCGCTCGCGGCGCGGCCGCAGGCAGCGGCTGACATCCACTCGCCGTACCACAGCGGCAGCCAGGGCCTGCTGACCAGCCACGGCACGGTGGCGCTCGTCACCTTCCAGGTGGCCGGCCCCAACTCGGACGCTGAGACGACCGTGCTGACAGACCTGGCGGCCGTCCGCACGGTCCAGGCCCATAACCCGGATCTGCTCGTGCGCGAGGCGGGATCCGCCAGCACCGACAGGGTCGCCAACGCGCTGCTCGGCAGCGACTTCCGGAAGTCCGAATGGACCTCGGTGCCGCTGACGCTCATCCTGCTGCTGGCCGTGTTTGGCGCGCTCATCGCGGCCGGCATTCCCGTGCTGCTCGCCGGGACGGCAGTGGTCACCGCGGTCTCGCTGCTCGGTGTCGCCGGACGGTGGTTCCCGGTCGGCTCTGGCACCTCTGAGCTTGTCCTCGTGATCGGGATGGCCGTCGGCATCGACTACTCGCTGTTCTACCTGCGCCGTGAGCGCGAGGAACGGATGAACGGGCACGACGAGCAGGCCGTCGTCGGCATCGCCGCGGCCACCTCAGGGCGCGCCATCCTGGTTTCCGGCCTGACTGTGATGGTCTCTCTTGCTGGCCTGTTCCTGACCGGCATCGACATCTTCACCGGCATCGCGTTCGGGACCATCATGGTGGTCGGCGTGGCCGTGCTCGGCTCGCTGTTCTTCCTGCCTGCCCTGCTGTCCTGGCTCGGGCCGTGGGCCGACCGGCTCCAGCTCCCGTACCTGGGCCGCCGCCTGACTCATCCGCAGCCGTCCCGGCTGTGGGCGGGCCTGGCGCGGCGCGTCGTTCGCAGGCCGCTGCTGTACGGCGGCATCGCCGCGGCGGCGTTGCTCGCGCTCAGCGCGCCGGCGCTCGGCATGCGCCTGGCCAACCCGTCCGTCGACCTGCCGAGCAACCTGGGCGTGGTGCAGGTGCTCGCTGAAATCCAGCATGAGTTCCCCGCCAAGCCCGCGCCGGCCGACGTCGTGGTCAGCGGCGCGAACCTGGAGAGCCCCGCCATGCAGCGGGCGATCGCGACGCTGCGGATCCGAGCCGCGGCCGGCGGCCCGATCCACGGCCCGGTCAGCGCCAGCGCGGTGGCCGACGGCAAGGCGCTCGTGATCGAGGTCCCGCTCGCGGGCAACGGCTCCAACAAGGCATCGAACGATGCACTGCTGAGCCTGCAGAATGAGATCCTGCCTGCGACGATCGGCAAGGTACCGGGCGCGACCTTCGCGGTCACCGGTGACACCGCGTCCAACTACGACCTGAAGTCCACGCTGCACTCGCGCACCCCGATCGTCTTCGGGACAGTGGCACTGCTGGCCTTCGTCCTGCTGATGCTCGCGTTCCGCAGCCTGACCATTCCGCTGGTCTCGATCGCGCTCAACTTCCTGTCTGTGGGCGGGGCGTATGGCCTGGTCACCCTCATCTTCCAGGACGGGCACTTGCAGTCCGTGCTGGGCTTCACGTCGTTCGGGGCGCTGATCCCATGGGTGCCGTTGTTCACGTTCGTGATGCTGTTCGGCCTGAGCATGGACTACCACGTGTTCATCCTGAGCCGGATCAGGGAGCTGTGGTCGGGCGGCGCGACCTCGCGTGATGCGATCGTCGACGGCGTCGGCAAGTCTGCCGGGGTCGTGACCAGCGCCGCGGTGATCATGGTGGCGGTATTCTCGATCTTCGCGACGCTGGACATGATCGACGTGAAGATGCTGGGGGTCGGCCTCGCGGCCGCTGTCTTCATCGACGCAACGCTGGTCCGCGGCGTCGTACTGCCGGCCGCGCTGGCGCTGCTCGGCGATCGCGCCTGGTACCTGCCAGCCTGGCTGAAGTGGCTGCCGGGGCGCAGCCTCGCCTGCGAGGGCTCGCCGATCCCGGTCCCGGCGGCGACCGCGACCGCCGCGGGAACTCAGGTGCCGACGCAGCCCGCCCCCGTGCCCGCCACGGTCTAAGGCAGCATTAGTTACGGCTGTGTCAGGATCTCGTAGCCGTCGCCGGTCACCACGAGCGTGTGCTCGAACTGGGCCGTGCGCTTGCGATCGGCCGTGACCACAGTCCACCCGTCCGGCCAGATGTCGTACTCAATGGTGCCTAGCGTCAGCATCGGCTCGATGGTGAACGTCATGCCAGGCTCCATGACCACGCCGACCGACGGGTCGTCAAAGTGCGGCACCACCAGGCCGGAGTGGAACGTCGTGCCGATGCCGTGGCCGGTGAAGTCCTTGACGACGCCGTAGCCGAACCGGCGCGCGTAGGACTGGATCACCCGTCCGATCGCGTTCAGCGGCCGGCCGGGTGCCACGGCCCGGATCCCGCGCATCAAGGCTTCCCGGGTGCGCTCGACCAGCAGCCGCGACTCCTCGTCGACGTCGCCGGCCAGGAACGTGGCGTTGGTGTCGCCGTGCACGCCCCCGATGAACGCGGTGATGTCGATATTGACGATGTCCCCGTCGGCGATCACGGTGTCGTCGGGGATGCCATGGCAGATCACCTCGTTCAGCGAGGTACACAGCGACTTCGGGTAGCCCTTGTACCCGAGCGTGCTCGGGTAGGCGCCGTGGTCGAGGATGAACTCGTGGCCGATCCGGTCCAGCTCGTCGGTGGTCACGCCGGGCGCGACGTGCTTGCCGACCTCGGCTAGGGCCTGCCCGGCGATCCGCCCGGCGACCCGCATGCGGTCGATGGTCTCGGCGGTCTTGACTTCACTCTCGCCAAGACGCGGGGCGCGGCGGCCGACGTACTCAGGCCGGACGATGTGGGCGGGGACGTCGCGTGGCGGGGAAACCCGGCCGGGCTGGAGGGTAGCAGGCATGATCTGGAATTCTAGTAGCTATGGACGATGACAAGAGCTGGTGGTTCTGCCTCAAACATCACGTTGTGGAGCAGGGACCCGGCTGCCCGGGGAAGGACCGGCTAGGCCCGTACCCGACGCGTGATGCCGCCGAGCACGCCCTCGAGACGGTACAGCGGCGCAACGAGGAGTGGGAAGCCCAGGAGAAGTGGCCAGGCGAGAGCTGAACCCGCACCACAACCGGGCCGTTACGAGTGTGCCGCACCAGTCGGGCGGCCGCGGGTCTTGTAGTGTAAGGCAAGCGCGACAAGGGGGCGCAACTTGACCGTGGACGACCCGGGCAGCGGACTGCCGCCCGCCGCAGAGGCCCGGCTTGCCGAGATCCGCGGCAGCGGGACCTGGGGCTCGGCCCTGACGGCCGATGAGTTCACCGCGATCAAGAGCGCTGGCTTCTCGCCCGTGGGCCAGGTGCTCGGCGCGGCTGTCTACAACATTGGCTATACCGGCGGCTACAGCTGCCCTGCTTACGGCGCCGGTTACGGCGTGGGTCGGCTGGGTGGCTACGGTGCCGTGCCGTACAGCACCGTGACCGCGACCTCGGGCAGCGGCTCCCTCGGGTCGTATGCACCGCTCGTGCGCACCATGTACGAGGCGCGCCGGCAGGCTATCGCCAGGATGACCGCCGAATGCCAGGAACTGGGCGGTCACGGCGTCGTCGGCGTCCGGCTCACGATCGGCAGCTTCCCGGCGGGCGGGCTGGAGTTCAAGGCGATCGGCACCGCGGTGCGCGCGCCCGGTGCCCGGCCGCTGCGGCACCCCTTCACTTCTGACTTGACCGGGCAGGATTTCGCCAAGCTGATCATGAAAGGCTGGGTGCCGGCTGGCCTGGTGCTCGGCATCTCGATCGGGGCCCGGCACGACGACTGGCAGACCCGCGTCCAGACCAGCTGGAGCGCGGGCAACAACGAGGTCGGCGGCTACACGCAACTCGTCAACGAGACCCGGCACGACGCCCGGCAGGAACTGGCCAAGGACGTCAAGCGGCTGGG
>DATHPF010000229.1:0-15806 GCA_035484155.1 Streptosporangiaceae bacterium | reverse complement strand
GCGGTCGAGCGCAGGCTCGCCGGCTTCGACGTCGACGTACTCCGGGTCGCCAGGTCGGCCCGCGACGGCGTCCGCCCGGTATCAGAACTGCCGGACTTGCTGCCGCTTGCCGATGTGGTGATCTTGCTGGCGCCTGTGACTCCGGACACCGTCGGGATGGCTGACGCCGCCTTCCTCGCTGCCATGAAGGACGGCGGGCTCCTGATCAACGCCGCGCGCGGTGTCCTCGTCGTGACCGACGACCTAGTGGCCGAGGTCAGCTCAAGGCGACTGTCGGCGGCCATGGACGTGACCGATCCTGAGCCCTTGCCGCCCGGCCATCCGCTCTGGTCACTTCCGAACGTGCTGATCACGCCGCACATCGGGGCGTCGACGCCTTATTCCGGCATGATGGCGATGCGGTTCGTCCGGGACCAGGCTGAGCGTTACCTGGCCGGTGAGCCGCTCGCGAACGTGATCACCGGCGACTACTAATTCTGCTGTTCATCAGGCTGATCCTGCAGGTCAGAGCGCTGATTGCAAACCGCCACGAAGTTGTCGCCGTGTGTAGGCCCTTCCTCAATCGAAGCGTGACCTCCGCGTCATAGAGTGCTGTCGCTTAACTAATTGTGCGAGACCACGAGGTTTCCGGTGCGTGCCCGTCAGGATGCGCCGGGACTGTTGGCCCGGTACTGCTGGCACCGTCCGCGCGTCGTGTGCTGCCGTCGCTCAACGATGAGCCCCAGGCATGTCCTCCTGCACGGCCTGTGGCCTTCGGTGTCTTCCTGGCTCGCTGGCATGGTTCGTTACGCACGCTCGGGACGCAGCCGACAGGAGGTTTGGTGCACGTACGCCCGGTGCAGGCGCACGCATCTACCTGGCCGCGATGAGTCCATCCTCACTTGGCTGGACGGTGATCGGAGTACTGCTGGCCGCAGCGGCCGCAGTGCTTCTGATCCGGCGCGCCCGCCGCGGCGACCCGGCGAGCCGGTGGCTGGCGGCCGCCACTGTGGTCTGGGGCGCTGCGTTCGCCGCGCAGGGCGCCAGCGCTGGCGAAGTTACGCCGGCGGTGATCCAGCTGACGCTGACCGACTTGCTCGCGCTGCTAGGCCTGCCGCTGCTCGTGATTGGCCTGCTGCGGCTCGCCCCGCCCGCCAGCCGTGATCGCCAGCTTCGCCTCCGCCGCGTCTCTGACCCCGGCCGCCTGGTGGACGCCGGCCTGCTGATCCTGTCGGTCTTCAGCATCGGCTGGATCGCCATCCTGCGGTCCGCCTACAAGGCGGCGGCGGTCGGCCCTGGCCTGTTTACTGTCGACCTGATCCATCCGGCGGCCGACCTCGCCGTCCTGGGTGGCACGCTCTGGCTCGCGATCCGGGCAGGCCGTCGTGCGCTCATGCCTTACCTTGCCCTTTGGGCGGCCACACTCGGTGACTTCCTGGCCGTGCAGGCGCGGGCGAGCGGGATGCATCCCGGTTCCTGGCCGCAGCTGGCCTGGCTGGTGGCGTTCTGCCTCCTTGGGGCCAGCGCCCTGGGTGTGCCGGCTGACGCGAGCACGTCCGGGAGCGCGTCCGGGGCGCGGACCCGGCCGACTGCAGCCGGTCCGCTCCTCAGCACCGTGATCGCGCTCGGTGCGGCCGGCCTGGCCAGCCTCATTTCCTTCATCTTTGCGATTGCGACCTGGGGGAGTGCTACCCCGGTTGCCCTCATCACCAGCTCTCTGCTGGCGCTTGCCCTGGCGGTCAGGGTCGCCGGACTGCTCCGGCAGGCCACGGCGATCTCCGCGCTGGCCGAGCAGGCTGACCGCCAGTTCGACCAGCTGGCTGACCGGACGAGTGACGTCGTGCTGCTCTGCGACGCGAGTGGCCTTGTCAGCTACGCGAGCAAGGCCGTCGCGCACTACGGCTATACGCCCGAGCAAGTCGCGGGCGCCCGGCTGCCCGGCCTGCTGCATCCAGATGATCTCGGCACTGTAGTGCGGACCGTTGCCGCGGTCCGAGCGGACCCAGCCGGCTCGACGGGGCTCGTGGCCTGCCGGATCAGGTCGTCCGACGGTACGTGGCGGCACGTGCAGGCCACCGTCTCGCGTTATGCCGAAGCAGCCCGGCCGGCCCGGCTGCTGGTCACGGCGCGGGACATGAGCGACCAGGTCGCGCTCCAGCGGCAGGTCACTCATCTCACTTTTCATGACGGGCTGACCGGCCTGCCGAACCGCTCCTACCTTGAAGAGCGGGCCAAGGACCTGCTCGCTTACGACGGCGGCGATTCGGCCATCGCGGAGCTGATCGGAGCCGAACGGATCGGGGCGATCTTTGTCGATCTCGACGGCTTCACCGCGATCAACGACTCGGTCGGCCACGGTGCCGGGGACCTGGTCCTGGCCCAGGCCGGGCGGCGGCTGCGCGGCCTGGTGCCCGCGCACGACACGGTCGCCCGCTGGGGCGGGGACGAGTTCGCGGTCCTGATCGAGAGCGCGAGCGGTCCGCAGGACATCGTCGACATCGCGGACCGGCTGGCGGGGGCCATCGTGGCCGAGCCGTTCCAGGTGGCAGGCCGGGACGTGTCGATCACTGCCAGCGTCGGTGTCGCGTTCGCCGATCCCGAGTTGCCCGGGCACCTGCTGCGCAACGCCGACCTCGCCATGGCCAGAGCTAAAGATGCCGGCGGCGGCCGGGTCGAGGTGTTCGCCGCGCACATGCACGCGGACGTGATCCGCCGTCTGGAGCTGGCGACAGACCTGCGTGCCGCGATCGAGGACGGCAGCCTTGGCATCGAGTACCAGCCGGTGGTAGAGCTGGCGACGTCGCGTGTGACGAGCGTTGAGGCACTCGTCCGGTGGTCGCGGGGCGGCCAGAATCTCGAGCCCGCGGAGTTCCTCGGGATCGCGGAGGACTCGGGCCTGATCGTGCCGCTCGGCGCCTGGGTGCTCAGTCAGGCCTGCCGCCAGGTTGCTCACTGGCGTCAGTCGGGCTGGCAGGTCGGGCTTTCGGTCAACTTCTCGCTCCGCCAGGTCAGCTCGGCCGGGTTCGCCGAGACGGTGCTGACGACGCTAGACGACACCGGGCTGCAGCGGTCGGCGCTGACCCTGGAGGTCACCGAGCGGGTGCTGATCGAGATCGACAGCCCGGTCATGGACGGCCTGGCCAGGCTGCGACAGCTGGGTGTCCGGCTGGCCATCGACGACTTCGGCACCGGCTATGCCTCGCTCGCCTACCTGCGGCAGCTGCCGGTCGACATCATCAAGATTGATCCGTCGTTCGTGGCCGGCCTTGGCACCGACGGCACGCTCGCCATGCTGACGCGCACCATCGTCCAGGTGGGCCATGATCTCGGCATCGAGATCGTGGCCGAGGGGATCGAGCGGCCGGAGCAACTCGAGCTCCTGCGAGCCATGGGCTGCGGGCTCGGTCAGGGATACCTGGTGGCCCGGCCGATGACCCCGCATGGGATCGAGTCCCTCGCCGTCGTCGGCGGCACTGGCTCCGTCGAAGACACGGACTCCGGCGGCGGCCTTGGCCCCGTCGGCGGCCCTGGCCCCGTCGCCACCGCGGGTGCGCCGGAGACAGCCACCCTAGGCTGAAGCAACGCTCGATAGACTGCCGAGCTCCGCGCCTGCCTACCGGAGGTACTCGTTGTCCGCACCTGTCGTCCTCGTCGCCGAAGAGCTATCGGCGGCTGGGATCGCCTTGCTGGAAGCCTCTTTCGAGGTGCGCTACATCGACGGCGCGGACCGAAGCCTGCTGCTGCCAGCGCTGGCAGATGTCGACGCCGTGATCGTACGCAGCGCCACCCAGATCGATGCCGAGGCCATCGCCGCCGCCCGCCGGCTGCGCGTCGTCGCGAGGGCCGGGGTCGGGCTGGACAACGTGGACGTCGATGCTGCCACCAAGGCGGGCGTGATGGTGGTCAACGCGCCCGCGTCCAACATCGTCAGCGCCGCCGAGCACGCGGTCGCGCTGCTGCTCGCCCTGGCCAGGAACGTGCCGCAGGCCAGCGCCTCGCTCAAGAACGGCCAGTGGAAACGCTCGGCCTATACCGGCGTCGAGCTCCAGGACAAGGTCGTTGGCATCCTCGGCCTCGGCCGCATCGGTGCGCTGGTGGCTGAGCGGCTGGCCGCGTTCGACATGACCGTGATCGCCTACGACCCGTACGCCCCGACCACGACATCGACGCAACTCGGCGTCCGTATGGTCAGCCTGGACGAACTGCTGGCCGAGGCTGACTTCATCACCGTCCACCTGCCGAAGAACGCCGAGACGGTCGGTCTCATCGGTGATCGGGAGCTGCACCTGGTCAAGCCCGCCGTCCGAATCATTAACGCGGCCCGCGGCGGCATCGTTGACGAGGCTGCGCTTGTTGCTGCCCTGCGCGAGGGCCGGGTGGCCGGCGCGGGGATTGACGTCTACGTCAAGGAACCGTGTACCGACAGCCCGCTTTTCAGCTTCGACAACGTGGTGGCTACCCCGCACCTGGGCGCGAGCACGAACGAGGCGCAGGAGAAGGCCGGCACCCAGGTCGCCAGGTCCGTCCGGCTGGCGCTGGACGGCGAGTTCGTGCCCGACGCCGTGAACGTGCAGGGCGGCGCCGTGCACGAGGACCTGCGGCCCTGGCTGCCCCTCGGCGAGAAGCTTGGCCGGATCTTCGCTGCCCTCGCCGGCGGCGCGACGGCCTCGGTAGCTGTCGAGGCGAGGGGCAAAATCGCCGGGCTCGACGTGAGTGTCCTGGCGCTGGCGGCCATGAAGGGGCTCTTCGGCGACATCACCGAGGAGCCGGTTACCTACGTCAACGCGCCCCTGGTAGCCAAGGAACGCGGTGTTGAGGTCAGCCTCAGCACCGACGAGGTGAGCCAGGACTGGCGCAACCTGCTGACGGTTCGCGGCACTGCCCCGGACGGGCAGCTGATCTCGGTGAGCGGCACTCTGTCCGGACTCCGGCAGACCGAGCACCTGGTCGAGGTCAACGGACTGGACGCCGAGATCACCCCGGCCGATCACATGATCTTCCTCGGCTACGCCGACCGGCCGGGCGTCGTCGGCACCGTGGGACAGGTCCTCGGGAGTCAGCAGATAAACATCGCCGGCATGCAGGTCTGCAGGCACGCCCAGGGCGGCGATGCGCTGATGGTGCTGTCGGTCGACTCCGCCGTGCACGCCGACCTGCTCAGCGAGATCGCCGCCGCCATCGGCGCCGGCCTGGCCAGAGTGGTTGACCTGGATGAGGGCTGATTCGCCGGGCCGGCGTCGGCATCTTGCCTCCCGGCAGTCAGCGCCCAGTAAGGTACTCGCGTGACAGCACAAAGTATCCGGCTTGCGGTGATCGGCGGCGACGGCATCGGCCCAGAGGTCGTGACTGAGGCCATCAAGGTGCTCCGCGCCGTCGGCTCGGTCGCCATCGAGCCGACGAGCTACGACCTCGGCTCGGCGCGGTACAACCGGACTGGCGAGGTACTGCCTGACTCCGTGCTCGCCGAGATCGCTGGGCATGACGCCATCCTGCTCGGCGCGGTGGGCGATCCCAGCGTGCCGAGCGCGATACTCGAGCGCGGCCTCCTGCTGCGCCTGCGGTTCGAGTTCGATCAGTACGTCAACCTCCGCCCGGTCCGCCTGTACCCAGGTGTCGCCTCGCCGCTGGCCAATGTCCGGAACGAGTCGGTGGACATGGTCATCGTCCGGGAGGGCACCGAGGGGCCCTACATCGAGGCCGGCGGGATCATGCGCAAGGGCACGCCTGCCGAGGTGGCCACCCAGGAGAGCATCAATACCGCGTTCGGCGTCGGCCGGGTGGCCAGGTACGCCCTCCAGCGCGCCGCCGGGCGGCCGCGCCGGCGGCTGACTCTCGTGCACAAGAGCAACGTTCTCGCCTACGCCGGGGACCTCTGGCGCCGGACCGTGACCGAGGTCGCCGCCGACTTCCCCGGCGTCAGCACCGAGTACTGCCACATGGACGCGGCCGCTGTCTACTTCGTCACTCAGCCCGAGCGGTTTGACGTGATCTTGTCCGACAACATGTTCGGCGACATCCTGACCTCGCTCGGCGCGGCCGTCGCGGGTGGCATCGGGCTCGCGGCGAGTGCCAGCATCAACCCGGAGCGCACGGCGCCCAGCATGTTCGAGCCTGTGCATGGCAGCGCGCCGGACATCGCGGGCAAGCAGAAGGCCGACCCGACCGCGGCGATCCTGTCTGCGGCGATGCTGTGCGAGCATCTTGGCCTGTCTGCGGAGGCCGCGAAGATCGAACAGGCCGTGTCCGACGATCTGCTGGAACGTCAGGGTGCCTGGTCGCCCCGGTCCACGCTGGAGATCGGCGATGACATCGCCGAGCGCGTAGCGGGCTAGCCTAGGCGTGACGGGCGGCGGCGATAGCGCCGACGGCAATGGGGCCGGGCCCGGAGCAGGAGGGCTCGATGAGCGCCGGTGCGAAGAATGGGATCAGCTTCGCCGTCCATCCCGCCACGACGCCGGTACCCGCGGCCCAGCGGGCCGCGCTGCTGGCGAGGCCGGGCTTCGGCCAGATCTTCACCGACCACATGGTGACGATCGACTGGGATGAGGGGACCGGCTGGCATGACGCCCAGCTGCGCCCGTACGGCCCGTTCAGCATGGATCCGGCCAGCGCTGTCTTCCATTACGCACAGGAGATCTTCGAAGGGCTGAAGGCCTACCGTCAGGCCGGCGGCGGAGTGGCGATGTTCCGGCCGATGGCCAACGCGGGCCGGTTCAACCGGTCGGCGGCCCGGATGGGCATGCCAGAGCTGCCCGAGGAGACATTCGTCCAGGCGCTCGAACTGCTGGTGACCCAGGACCGGGACTGGGTACCGGGCGGCGATCCGGCCAGCGGCGAGGACGCCAGCGGCGAGGCGGCCAGCGGCGACGCGGCCGGCCGCGAGGAGAGCCTGTACCTGCGGCCGTTCATGATCGCCACGCACGTCGGTCTGGGCGTTAGCAAGCCGTCGACATCGTTCACGTTCGCGATCATTGCCTCGCCCGCCGGCAGCTACTTCTCCGGCGGCATCCGGCCCGTCTCCGTCTGGCTCGCCGACTCCTACACCAGGGCAGCGCCGGGTGGCACCGGCGCGGCCAAGACTGGCGGCAACTACGCCGGCGCCTTCGCCGGCCAGCTGGAGGCGCTGGCGCACGGCTGCGAGCAGGTGGTCTGGCTCGACGCGACCGAGCATCAGTGGGTCGAGGAGATGGGCGGCATGAACCTGTTCTTCGTCCACGGCTCCGGTCCTGGAGCCCGGATCACCACGCCCGGTCTGACCGGAACGCTGCTCGCCGGGATCACCAGGGACTCCGTGCTGGCACTGGCCCCCGACCTCGGCATCCCAGCCGCCGAACAGGCCATCTCGGTCGCCCAGTGGCGCGACGGCTGCGAGTCCGGCGAGATCTCGGAGGTGTTCGCCTGCGGTACCGCGGCTGTCATCACCCCGGTGGGGGCGGTCCGCGGCGCGGCGGGCGGCTGGACGGTGGGCGATGGCGAGCCCGGCCCGGTCACGATGCGGCTTCGCGAGCAGCTACTCGGGATTCAGTTCGGCCAGCTTCCCGACGCACACAGCTGGGTGCACAAGGTCTGCTGACGACCGAAATGACCGGTCTCGCGCCACCCAGCCCGAGGGCCGCGGTCGACGGCATAGCCGGGTAGCCTCGACGGATCGACTCCCTGGCTGCCGGGAACGCCCCCGCCACCACCGGCGGCCGCGTCCTCGATGACATCACCCGCACGCCCAGCCCGCCACGATCTGGCGGGCTCCAGCGTGCGCGGATCGCGGTGGTGACGTACTTTGTGGTGCTCGGCGTCGCCAACGGGGTCTGGCTGGCCCGGATCCCTGCAGTCAAGCAGGAACTGCACCTAAGTGATGGCACCCTGGGGCTGGCCCTGCTCGCCGCGCCTGCCGGGCTGGTGGTGGCCGCGCCGATCGCCAGCCGCATCGCTCACCGCGCTGGCAGCCGCCGGCTCACCATGGTGGCGGGGCTGCTGGTGGTCCTGGGCCTGCTGGCGCTTGGCCTGGCGTCATCGCGGGCCGCGCTCATGGCTGCCCTGTTTGCGTTCGGCCTGTCCAGCGGCCTTGTCGACGTCGGCATGAACTCGCAGGCTGTCCTGGTCGAGCGCGCCGCCGGCCGGCCGCTGATGACCTCCTTCCACGCGACCTTCAGCATCGGCGGGCTAGCTGGCGCGCTGCTCGGCGGCGCATTTGCGTGGGCGGGCGCCGGCCTGCTGGTCAACTTCACCGCCGCGAGCATTCCGCTGGCGTGCGGCGCCGCACTGGCGGGCCGCTGGTTGCTACCCGATAAGGACGGGAACGGGGCCGACCCCCATCCCGCCCCGCCCCCAGCCGGTGCCGTCCCCGCCGATGGGACCCCAGCCGATGGGACCCCAGCCGATCCGGCTGTGCCGGCGCCTGCCGCACCGAAGCCTGCTGCCCGGGCGTCCATGATGCCGGCGCTCCTGCTGATGGCTCTGCTCGCGACGTGCGCCCTGCTCGGCGAGGGCGCAGCTGATGGCTGGAGCGCCGTCTACCTGCGCGACAACCTGGGCGCTCCGGCTGGCCTGGCCGCGCTCGCCTATGCCGGCTTCTGCATCGCCATGGCCGTCGGGCGGCTCACCGGTGACCGCCTGGCCGCGAGGTTCGGACCCGTGACGGTGCTGCGGTGCTGCGGGCTCACGGCTGCGGTCGGGCTCACCGGCGCCCTTGTCGCCGGCGACGCAGCGGGCGCAATCGCCGGATTCGCGATCTTCGGAGCCGGATTGTCATGCACGTTCCCGCTCTTGCTATCGGCGGCGGGTCGCTCGGATCCGGCGCGGCCGTCCCGTGGCATCGCCACGGTGGCGGGCCTCGGTTACGTCGGAATGCTCACCGGCCCGGTCCTGATCGGCGGCCTGGCCAGTGCATTCGGGCTCACCGCGGCGTTGCTGGTGCCAGTCCTGCTTGCCCTGGCCATCTGCGCAGGGGCGGGCCTCGCGCGCCCGCGCCGCTAGCCGCCCGCGCGGCCCCCGGCTAGCACGCCACGAGGACGGGCTGCAGGGCGGCTACGGCGCGGATCAGCAAGTCCAGGCCGAATTCGAAGTCGGCTTCGTCGTCGGAGCCGCTTAGCTCCGGCGCCAGATCCGTGACCTGCGGGAACTCGGCGGCCCGCAGGCGCGGGCGAGGCCGGTCGCCGTCGTCGCCGCCGTCAGCCAGGCCCGGCGAGACCGCGGCCACTGGCAGCACCGAGCCCACGATGTAGGCGACGAACGCGCGCACGATGCGCACAGCCTCAGCCCGGCCGAATCCGGCGGCCCGGAGCGTGGCCAGCGCGTCCTCCGCTGGCCGCACGATGGCGGCCGACGAGGCCGGCCTGCTGATCACAACCATGGCGCAGCGCGGATGTGCCCTGGTGATCTGCCGGAACGCCCTGGCCTGCGCCCGAACCTGCTCCTGCCAGTCCGTGCCAGGCACGGACGTAACCGCGATGCCGGACATCACCGCATCGGCGACGCCGTCCAGCAGCGCTGACCGCGACGGCACGTGGTGGTACAGCGAAACGACGCCGCAGCCAAGCTCGCTCGCCAGCCGCTGCATCGAGACGGCATCGACTCCGTCCTGCTCGATCAGCTCTATCGCCGCACCGATGATGAGCTTGCGCGTGAGTTGCATGCCGCTAACGTACGGCGTACGTCCGACACCGTCGCCGCCTGCAATCGCGGGGATGCAAGGATGGGCGGAGTCGCGAGGAAGGGACCACTTCATGGACGATAAGGACATCCTGGGCCACATCGATGACCTCATCAAAACCGAGCACGATCTGCGCGCCCGGCTTGCGTCCGGCGAACTGACCACAGACCAGGAGCACGAGCAACTGCGTGCTATGGAGGAAGAACTCGACCAGTACTGGGACCTGCTGCGGCAGCGTCGCGCCAGGCGCGAGTTCGGCGAGGATCCGGGCGGCAGCGCGCCCCGTCCTATCCCCGAGGTCGAGGGCTACATGCAGTAGCTAGCTGGGATCACTGTCACCACGGTGTCATCACCACTGTTGTCATCACCACGGTTGTCATCAACACCACGGGCTGGAGCACGACATGCGCATCGCGAGGTTCGCCGTCAATGACGACGTCAAGTACGGCATCGTCGCCCGTGACGACGTGGTCACGGGCGAGAACGGGACCGGTGACGGAGTCGGCCCGCAGGCCGCGGACCTGAGCGTTGCCGAGATAGCTGGCCATCCGTTCGGCCAGGGCACGGGCGAGACGAATCTGACCGGCGCGGTCTACCCGCTCGCGGACGTGAGGTTGCTGGCCCCCGTGCTGCCCAGCAAGGTGGTCGCCATCGGCCGGAACTACCTGGAGCACGCTCGCGAGACTGGCTCCGAGGTACCCGCCGAGCCACTGATCTTCCTCAAGCCCTCGACGGCGGTCATCGGCCCAGGCGACGCGATCGTCCGGCCGGTGCACCTATCCCAGCGAGTCGACTACGAGGGCGAGCTGGCAATCGTGTTCGGCAGGCTGTGCCGCGACGTCCCGGCTGCCCGAGTGCCTGAAGTGATCTTTGGCTACACGTGCGCGAACGACGTCACCGCCCGCGATCTCCAGGCGAAGGACGGCCAGTGGGCGCGGGCGAAGGGATTCGACACCTTCTGCCCGCTCGGGCCCTGGATCGAGACCAGCCTGGATCCCGGCAACCTGCGGCTGACGACGACGGTCAACGGCGAGGTGAAGCAGGACTCACGGACGTCGCTGCTCATCCATGACATCACCACGCTGGTCACCTATGTGACCGCCGTGATGACGATGTTGCCCGGCGACGTGCTGCTCACCGGGACGCCCGAAGGCATCAGCCCGATGGTAGCTGGAGACAGCGTCTCGGTTTCCATCGAAGGTATCGGCGCGCTTACCAACCGCGTCGTCGACAGCGGCTGACCTCGCGCTGCGGCAGCGCGCCGCATACCTGGGGAAACCGCCGCAATCAGCTGTGCGATGATAGTAGGGCGCAGGTCAGCAGGCAGCGGCCCGCTGGCGAGGCTGGTCAGTTGGCCCGCACCGTCCGGCTTCGCTAGCGTCCTGGCTTCGGCTGCAGTCCGGCTTCGGCTACCTACCGGATTCGGCTACACTGCACTGGCGCGTTGGCGTGATCGGCGGCGCGCTCCCATGGGGTATGGGGTAATTGGCAGCCCGACGGGTTCTGGCCCCGTTAGTCTAGGTTCGAGTCCTGGTACCCCAGCGACTACGCGCAAGCGAAGCGCGGCCGCCTGTGAGGCAGCCGCGCTCGTCGCTTTCCTGGCCCGCTCCGGGCGAGCCTCAGGGCTAGACCCGCCGACGACGCCGGGACCGGGACCGGCCGCGCTCCATGCCTGTCGCGCGCAGAATCAGCAGCACGACAATGGCTCCGATGATCGAGCCAATGAAGCCGACGGTTTGGAAGTGGTTGGTTTCGATGTGGTGGAATTCGACCAGCTCCCAGAGGAATCCGCCGACGAACGAGCCGACGATCCCGAGGATGATGGTTCCGAGCAGGCCGATGTTGTCGCGGCCAGGCACGAGCAGGCGCGCGAGCAGTCCGACGATGAGGCCGATGACGATCAGTACAACGATGAATTCGAGCATGCGCGGCTAAGTACCAGGAAATTCACGGACTATGCAGAGCTGGCGAGATTCGACTGCGGCTGCCCGGCTCCTGGTTTGGCGCGACCCGGCGCCGTGCGCTAACCTGATGGCCCGGCAGGTGGTTCGAGAAGGACCGCGCGAATGCCGGTTTTCCGTGCGTTAGCCCGTCACCGGTCAGGTGCGCCGGGCGGCCGCGGGAGCAGCGAAAGTACCTGGCCCCGTCGTCTAGCGGCCCAGGACGCCGCCCTCTCAAGGCGGTAGCGCCGGTTCAAATCCGGTCGGGGCTACTCATGTAGCAGCAGGTCAGAGGCCTGCTCGCAGCTGATCAATTCGTCCTTAGTCGTCGTCGGCGTCCGTCGGCATAGCTTTCTCGGTGCCTTCCTCGTCGAACAGTCGGCGGCTGTTTGTCAGCCGTAGTGGGCAGGCCCGGCTACGATCGGTGCCAGGTGAGCCGGGAAGCCTGGTCGGCAGCAATCAGCGCACGGCATTTGTGCGCTGCACCGGGAGGCTGCCAGATGGCTGAGGGCTTCAGCGCAGGATGCTGCCAGTGATCCGCCGGCTGCTGCGCGGCTCTGACTGGCGCCGAGAGGCCCTGCGCACCAACCTGTGGCTGGTGCCGGCGGTTGAGGTAGTAGCCGCGGTTGTCCTGTTCGCTGTGACGTATGCGCTTGACCGGGCCGCGTTCGCAGGCGACTTCCGGTTGCCGGGCTGGCTGCTCAGCGGGTCGCCGGACGCGGCGCGCCAGATCCTCACCGCGATCGCGGCGGCCATCATCACCGTCGTCGGCGTGGTCTTCTCCATCGTGATCGTGGCCCTAACGCTGACGTCGACCCAGTTCGGGCCGCGGATGCTGCGGAACTTTATCCGTGACCGCGGCACGCAGGTGACCCTCGGCACCTTCGTGGCGACCTTTGTCTACGCTGTCCTGGCGCTCGGGGCCATCGGCCAGGGCGGCCCGACCTTCGTCCCGCACATCAGCATCACCGTGACACTGGCGCTCATGGTCGCCGACCTGGCGGTGCTCATCTACTTCCTGCACCACATCACGACCCAGATCCAGCTGCCCCAGGTGATCGCGAGCATTGCCGGCGATCTGGCGGCGGCGATTGAACTGCAGGCAGGTGACGGCGCGGCCGAGTCAGGCAACGCGGCCGCGCGGCTCGTCGCCGGGCTGCACGGGCCAGGTGGCGAGGTAGCCGCGCCGCGGAGCGGCTACCTGCAGTACATCCAGCACCGGCTGCTGGTCCGGCTGGCCGCCGAGCTTGGCGTAGTGATCCACCTGCGCTACCGGCCCGGCCACTTCCTGGTGCAAGGGCATCCTTATGCCACGGTGTGGCCGACCGATGCCGCCGACCGGGTTGCCCGCGAGCTGTCCCGCGCGCACGTCACCGGGCCGTACCGGACCCTGGCCCAGGACGTCTCGTTCGGCGTCGACCAGCTGGTCGAAATCGCGATCCGCGCGCTGTCGCCGGCGGTCAATGACACGTTTACCGCGCTGACCTGCATCGACTGGATCGGTGACAGCCTGTGCAAGGTGACCGGCCGCTGGCACCCTACTCGGGTGTACCGGGACGGCGCCGGGGTTGTCCGGCTGGTCACCACCGAGACCACCTACGAGCGGCTCGTCCAGCGGGCGTTCGAGAAGATCCGGCAGGCCGGCCGGGGCATGCCCGCGATCATGATCCGCCAGCTCGACGCGCTAGCCAAGATCATGGACCGGGCTGACGCGCCGGGCGACCGCCAGCTCCTGCTCGACCAGGCCGCGATGATCGACCGGCTGAGTCAGTCGTCGGTCGACGAGGAATCCGATCGGGCTGACATCCAGCGCGCCTATCAGGCCGTGCTCGACGTCAACGCTGTGCATCGGGAGATGACGTCAGAGCCGCTCGCCTGACGCTAATAGCGAGCTGGTCAGCCGCACAGCCGGAAAGGGCTCCTTGGCGCCCAATGTGCCGAGGTCTATGGTTGTTAATCAGGTGTGCCGGGAAGCCTGGTCGGCGAGATTCGTTACCCTGTCCGATTCATGCACCGGGAGACTCGATGACTGTTCAGAACCCAGCCTCGGACACTTCAGCCGTACCGCGGGCGGCCTCAGCCGCGAGCCCGGCGGCAGTCCCCGCGCCACCGAGCTGGTCGTGGCGGCGCGGCGCGCTGATCCTCGCGAGTGCCGCTCAGCTGATCACCATCGCAGCGCTTCTGAGCGCTAATCCTCTGTCGGTAACGTGGTACTCGCTGCTCCTCGCGATCGCTCCCGTGGTGCTAGTGGCAGCGGCGGCCTTCGCGCCTGCTCCGGTGAACCTGGTAGCGGCGGTTGCTGCGCTAGCAGCCATGATCGCCGGCATCGTGGGCGGGTTCCTGCACACGGGATTGTTCTTCGCCCCGGCTCTGATCGTGCTCGCTATCGGCACAGCAAAGCTCTGGCGCGAGCGGGCCTAAGGCGGCCTAGCGGGGCCGACGCAGGCGGGCAGCGTCCAGCGGCGGGGCAGGCAGGGGATCGCCCTGATAGCCGCCGACCGAACCGAACTCGCCCGCCCGCCACGCGGCGGTCGCCGCGGCAATCTCCTCCGGCGTGCGGGCGACGAAGTTCCACCACATGAGCAGTGACTCGCCCAGCGGCACGCCGCCAAGCAGGATCAGCGCGCTGTCGGCACGCGCCGCCACCGCCGTCTCGTGGCGCCCCGTGGGGATATAGAGCAGCTGCCCCGGCCGCAGCCGCACGCCGTCGACGCCGGCCTCGCCTGCCGCAACGAAGATCACGTGCTCGTAGTCGGGCCGCAGCGGCAGCAGGCAACTAGCCGGCTGCCCCGCTGCCGATAGCTGCGCGCCGACGATCGGGGAGAACGTGGTCGCCGGCGAACTCGCACTCGCGCCCGCCAGGTCACCGACCAGGACCGTGATGCGAAACCCGCCAAGGCCGACCTCGGGCAGCGTGCCGTGGTGCTCGAAGGCGGGCTCGGTGTGCCTGCTGGCGTCCGGCAGCGCGACCCACAACTGAACACCGTGCAGGGTCGGGTCGTGCTCGGCCGGCGACTCCTCGGCGTGCGCGATGCCGCGGCCCGACGTCATGAGATTCAGCTGCCCAGGCGTGATCAGCTGCTCTGAGCCCAGGCTGTCGCGATGCAGTACGTTCCCCGCCAGCAGCCAGGTCACCGTCTGCAGTCCGATATGCGGATGCGGCGGGACGCGCATTCCGGTCACGCCGTCGACGTCCATCGGGCCGTAGTGATCGATAAAGCACCAGGCGCCGACGCTGCGGCGCAGCCGCAGCGGGAGGAGCCGGCGGACCGTCATGTCCCCGACGCGGGCGTTCCTGGCTTCGGTCAGTTCAAGGTCATTCTTTTCCGAAACGGGGACGTTAGTGACCTCCACATCGGCATCCACTGTGCTCACCGGCGTGCTCCCTTCGGCCCGTGGAGAATTCTGCCAGTGTCGCCGGGCGCGCGGCGGGGCGCCAGACCATCAGCTGGGTACATCCGGGTCCGCGCCGTTTCTCGCCGATCCATCACAGCTAGATAGGTTGCGCGGGGCACCAGAGAAATGTCAGTGGGGTTCGATAGTATGAGCGAAAGGTAGCCGGTATCCAGGGAGGTGGTGAGGCAGATGAACGAGTTCCGGGTCACCGACCAGGGCGAGCTGGACCTGGGTCTCGCCGCCCCGCCGAGCTCGTCGGCACCCGCTGCCCGGCCGCGCCGAGTGCCCGCCGCCGCTGGTGCCGCGTGCCCGCCCAATGCCTCGCAGGCTCCCGCCGCCCCGCAGGTGCCGGATGACGACTGGCCCGCAGACTGCTGGCCCGCCGGGGACTGGCCCGAGCCCGGTGATGACGGCGACCCGGACACCAGCCCCGACGACTATGAGGCGTGGCTGGCCGGCCTGCCCGCCGCCGTCCGCGCCGACTTCCTCGCCGGGGCGTGGACCGGCGCCGGGGAGTCCATCCCGGCCGGGTTCCTGCACCACCTGCGGGCCGGCCCGGCCGGCACCGGGTTCGCCGCCGGCGGCGTCCTGGACACCCTGCCGCCCGGGCCCGTGGCTCGCCGACGCCCTCACCACCGCCACCGCCGCCGGCGGCGGGCCCGGCGGGCTGGGCGAGTCGGAGCTGATCGGGGTGCTGTGCGGGTGGCGGCGGATCGCGTCGTGGGCCGCGGCCGGCGAGGCCGCCGCCGTCGTCACCCTCGCCCGCCGCCGCGCCGCCGCTGACGCGGCCGGGGCGGCCGGGTCGCGGCAGGCCGAGCATGTCACCGACGAGATCGCCGCCG